>JBLMXA010000810.1:0-6416 GCA_050257515.1 Acidobacteriota bacterium
GCCTGCTGAGGCCGGGCGGCGTGCTCGTGACGTCGACCGACTACTGGCACGAGCCGGTGCCGGCCGAGGGCAAGACGGCGTGGGGCGCGCCGGTGAAGGTGTTCGTCGCCGACGAGATCCGAGCGATGCTGCGCCACGCGGCGAGCGTCGGCCTGCGGCCGACGAGCGAGCTCGATCTGACCTGCCAGGACAAGGTCGTGCACTGGAAGCGGCAGGACCTCGACTACACGTTCGTCGTGTTCACGCTCGTTCGCGAGTGACGATGATCCGGCTCGCGCACGTCTCGACGTTTCCGCCCGCGCAGTGCGGGATCGGCAACTACAGCCAGGAGCTCGTGCACGCGCTCGCACGCGCGGCCGGCGACGTCGAGGTCGTCGTGCTCGCCGAGCGCGAGCCCGGGGTCGCGGACACCGCGAACGTCCGGCGCGTGTGGGACCGCCGGGGCCGCTGGGACGAGGAGCTGCTGCGCGCGATCGTCCAGGTGCAGCCGGACGTCGTCCACTTCCAGCACGAGCAGGCGTTCTTCGGCTCCGATCCGCGGTTCGACCACCTGTGCGGCGCGCTGCGCGCGCGCGGCATCCACCCGGTCCTCACGATGCACAGCGTCCCGCTCGGGCGCAAGGCAGCCGCGCTGCACCGCCGGCTCGGCGCGGCCGCCGATCGGATCGTCGTGCACCAGCGCGCCGGCATGGCGACCGCGCTGGCCGAGCAGGGCGTGCCCGCCGAGCGCGTCGCGATCATCGCGCACGGGACTCCCGAGTGGGAGCTTCCGGATCGCGCCGCGGCGCGGCAGCGGCTCGAGCTACCCGCGGACGTCCCGCTCGCGCTGTTCTTCGGCTTCATCCACACGGGAAAGCGCGTGCACACCGCGCTGTCGGCGTTCGAGCAGACGGCGCGCGCGCTGCCCGGCGCGCGGCTCGTCGTCGTCGGACGGATCCGCGAGGACAACGTGTTCCAGCGGATCTACTCGCGGTGGCTCCAGCAGCGCCTCGCGCGCGGCGTCGCGAGTGGACGCGTCGTGTTCCGCTCGGGCTTCGTGCCGCCCGAGCACAAGCCGGCCTACTTCGCGGCGGCGGATCTGGTCGTCTTGCCCCATGTCCAGGCCTACGGCTCGGCGAGCGGCGTGCTCCACGAGGCGATCGCGTCGCGCCGGGCATTCCTGTGCACGCGCGGCGACAAGTTCGCCGAGGCGGTCGACGCGCTCGCGCGCGAGCTCCCCGAGGCGTTTCCGCGCGCCGGCGATCACGCCGCGTGGGTGCGCGGGTTCGAGGCGCTGCTCGGCTCGCCGGACACGCGCGCGCGGATGAGCGAGCTCACCGTCGGCCTCGGCAAGGCGACGAGCTGGACCGCGTCGGCGGAGCGCCATGCCGCGCTCTACCGCGAGCTCGCGGGCCGCGATCGCGTTCGCGATGCGTCCTAGCGCATGAACAGGACGTCGACGCGCTTTCTCACGTTGCGCTCGTCCGCCGCGACGAGCGCGCCGCGATTCCACAGGTACGCGCGATAGCCCAGCGTCGCGAGCTGGTCGCGGGCGGGGCCGAACGTGTTGGGCGCGCGGGTCGAGCCTTGCGGGCCGCGGACCTCGCACCAGATCGCCGGGTAACCGGCCTGGACGAGCGTCTCGCGCATGCCGCGGATCGCGCGCGCCTCCTCGCCCTCGACGTCGATCTTGATCACGCGGAGCGCGCGCACGTCGACGCGCCCGTCGCCGACGATGCGATCGAGCGTGGTCACCGGGATCCGCACGGCAGCCTCGTACCGGCCCTCGCGACCGGGCGCCTCGGGGACGAGCGAGCTGGCGGTGCCATCCTTGGCGCGGAAGAACGTCGCGTCGTCCTCGTGGTCGGAGAGCGCGACCTGGAACGGTTCGAGGTGAGCGAGCGCGTTCAGGCGGGCACTGCGGACGAGCGCTCCATGCAGCGCGGGCTCGGGCTCGAACGCGTACACGCGGCCCTGCGCGCCGACGAGCCGCGCGGCGAGCAGCGAGAAGAAGCCGATGTTGGAGCCGACGTCGATGAACGTCGCGCCGGGCGCCAGCGTCTGCTCGAGGAACCGCCGGAACGGCAGCCGCGACATGTACCAGCCGTGCAGCCGCGGGAACATGAAGAACTTGCACTGCAGGCGATGCGAGACGTCGAGGACCATGCTCGGCC
Source organism: Acidobacteriota bacterium (assembly GCA_050257515.1). Lineage (GTDB taxonomy): Bacteria > Myxococcota_A > Polyangia > Haliangiales > Haliangiaceae > JABFXX01. Next base: position 2,154 of record JBLMXA010000810.1, read on the forward strand.
ACTGTCCTCGCGCGTCGGAGCGCAGCCACGTCGGCGGCGCGAACCGCCTCGCGAGCCAGCCGCTGACCCAGGCGTCGCCGAACGGGAACGGCCACAGCGCCGCGGTCGCGCGGAGCGCGCGATGCACCCTCGAGGGCTCGCGCCACCGCATCTCAGGCCGGCTCGGCGGGCGCCAACGGAGTCTGTGATTGCGCCGGCGACGGCGGCGGTGGCTGGGCGCGACCGGCGAGCGAACGCAGCCCGATCACGAGCCAGTAGAACCCGAGCAACAGGCAGTTCAGCAGCAGCTCCGACCAGTACAGGATGTAGCCCTGCGGGTTGCTCTTCAGCGGCATGTCCGCGATGAAGTACGGGTTGCCGAGCCAGTGACTCGTCACGTCGGGCTGCTGGAACGCGGTGATGAACGTCGCGTGGTAATCCGAGAACGGCCACAGCCAGTAGATCGGATAGTCGTACGTGATCGTGTCCATCGTGATGTGCAGCAGGTAGCCGGTCACGAGCGCGACGAACAGCGGGAGGCGGTCGGGCAGCTTCATCAGCTTGCCGATCAGCGGCGTGGCCAGCGCCGACAGCGCGATCGCGAAGAACGGCGAGTGGATCATGTTGTGCGGCCGGAACATGCCGTCGGGCAGGGTGTCCGAGACCAGCAGGAACGCCTTGTCGAACAGGTGCGAGTAGCACGCGAGGATCAGGCCGCCGATGAAGATGCCGAGCGTGAGCTGCTTGCGGCGCTCGGAGCGGAACCACACGATCAGCAGGATGTAGAACGGCAGGTCCGAGAACGTGTCGTAGACCTGCATGCCCCAATCGCCCCACGTGATCGTCGCGCGCAGGATCGAGAACACGACGAGGAACACGACGTACCAGAGCGTCGCCCACTTCAGCTCGCGCGGCTTCAGCAGGCCCGCCGAGCCGGCGACGACGGCGCTGGAGGTCAGATGTCCGATCGGGGTCATCGCAGGTTCGTGTATCACGAAACCTCGCGAACGCGACCTCGCTTCCGAACCTTGCCGCTCACTTAACGCTTGACGGATCGGGCCGCGCCGCGGTCCTCTCATCGCTTCGATGGCCTGGGTCCGCGTGCTCGTGATCGCCGCGATCGCGGTCCTGCTCGCGCTCTACGTCCGCCACCTCGACTGGCACGCGATCCGCACCTCGACCGCCGATGCCGGCATCGCGCTGCTCGTGCTCGGCACGCTCGGCAACGCCCCGCTGATCTGGCTCAAGGCGGTGCGCCTGCGCGCGCTCGTCGGCGGCAAGCTCGGCACCGGCAAGCTGTGCGGCTTCTATGTCGCGAGCTACGCGGCCGACAACCTGCTGATGTCGCAGGCAGGCGTCGGCCTGCGCGTGGCGCTGCTGCGCCGCGAGGGGCTGCCGCTCGCGACCGCGATCACCGTGCAGGCGCTCGAGAAGCTGCTCGAGGGGATCGGCCTCGCGCTGCTCGCGGTGCCGCTGCTCGCGACGGTCGAGCTCGACCCTCGGCTCGTGACGACGATCCGGTGGGGCCTCGTGATCGGCGGCGCCGCGTTCGCGCTGGTCGCCGCGTTCGTGCTGGTCAACCGCCGCGACCTCAAGATCTTCCAGCGCATCGCCGACACCGCGCGCCTGCTGCGCGATCCGGCGCTCGCCGCGCGCGTGCTCGCGCTGACGATGGCCGCGTGGGCGGTCGAGGTCGCGATCGTGTGGGCGACGCTCGCCGCGCTCCACCTGCCGGTCGCCTCGATCGCGACGCCGGTGCTCGTGCTGGTCGCGGTCAACCTCGCGGCGCTGGTGCCCGGGCTGCCGGCCAACGTCGGCTCGTTCGAGATGGCCGCCGTGCTCGCGCTCGCCTCGTGCGGGGTCACGCGTGAACCGGCTTTAGCGTTCGCGATCGTGTACCACGCGCTCCACACGATCCCGGTGACGATCATCGGGGTCCTCGTGGGGCAGTTTGCCCACGTGGCAAAGGCCGGACCGCCCAGAAACTGACGCTTGGGTCCAGGTCCTACCGTCAAATGTTCAACACTGCGATCTCAAACCGGTTATATCCAGCGCGAGCGTTGGCTCCGGTTCTTGCTTCTATCTGCGAATTGACCTACTCCACTGCCGAGGTTAGCTAGATGACCCGTCCATACCAGGGTGCGCTCGTCGGGTTCGGATTCATCGCCGAGAAGGGCCACGTCCCGGCCTATCTCGCGCACCGCGACCAGTTCGAGATCGTGGCCGTGGCCGACATCTGCGCGGCCCGGCGCGAGCGCGCCCGCCAGCTCCTGCCGAAGGCTCGGATCTATTCCGATACGAAGACCCTGCTCGCCGCCGAGGCGCGCCGTATCGACTTCGTCGACATCGCGACCCCGCCGTGTGACCACGCTGCCATCGCGCACGCTGCGTTCCACCACGGACTGCACGTGTTCTGCGAGAAACCGATCGCGACCTCGGGCGCTGACGCACACGCGATGCTGGAGCACGCCGAGAAGGCCAAGCGCGTGTTCTTCCCGTCGCACAACTACAAGCACGCCCCCGTGATCAAGGCGATCCGCGACGTGCTCGAGTCCGGAGAGCTCGGACCGATCCACCTCGTCACGCTCGACACGTTCCGCACGACACACGCCAAGGGCGTGGCCGAGTGGCAGCCCGACTGGCGCCGCCACCGCGCGAACAGCGGCGGCGGCATCGCGATGGACCACGGCAGCCACACGTTCTACCTCGCGTTCGACTGGCTCGCCGCGCAGCCGACGTCGATCGCCGCGAAGATGTCGAACCTGTCGACGTTCGACACCGAGGACAACTTCAACTGCACCGTGACGTTCCCGACCGGCATCGCGGTCGCGCAGCTGACCTGGAACTCGGGCTTCCGCAAGGTCATCTACACGCTCCACGGCGCCCACGGCGCCATCAAGGTCGAGGACGACGAGCTCGAGATCCACCGCAAGGGCCCGAGTGGCGTGACGGTCGAGAAGCGCTCGCTCGCCTCGAACTGGATGGACGCCTCGCACGCGAAGTGGTTCGAGCACCTGCACGTGGACTTCGCGCGCCAGATCGAGACCGGCGAGTACGTCGGTCAGGAGGCGCGCGACGCGGCGATGTGCGTGCAGCTGATCGAGACCGCCTACGCGTCGGCGCGCGACGAGGGTCGCGAGCTGTCGCTCGAGCCGACGCTCGCCGACGAGCGCACCGCGAAGGTCGGTTAACAAGCGTGGTTGTCAAGGACGTCTACTTCACCTACTTCCTCGCCGCCTTCTTCGGGCTGGCGGCGGTGATGTACGGCGTCCGGCTCGCGCTGCAGGGCGCGGCGCGCAGCGAGCGCGTCGGCCGCATCGGCGGCAACCTGCTCGTCGGCCGCGAGGTGATGGACTGGACGTACTGGGCGCTCGATCCGATCGTCCGCGGGCTCGCCGCGCTCGGCATCACGCCGAACGGCCTGACGTGGAGCGCGCTCGTGTTCGGCACCGGCGCCGGCGTCGCGCTCGCGTTCGGCCAGTGGGGGCTCGCGACGCTGCTCGCGACGCTGTCGACGACGTGCGACATCCTCGATGGCCAGGTCGCGCGGATGACGAAGAGCGGCTCGAACAAGGGCGAGCTGCTCGACGCCGTGATCGACCGCTACACCGAGTTCGCGTTCCTCGGCGGGATCGCGCTCTGGTTTCACGACTCGCCGTGGCGCCTCGCGCTCGTGCTGTTCGCGCTGCTCGCGAGCTTCATGATTTCCTATACCAGCGCGAAGGCCGAGGCGCTGCAGGTGACGCCGCCGCGCGGCCTCATGCGCCGCCACGAGCGCGCGGTCTACCTGATCGTCGGCATCGGCCTGACGTCGCTGTTCGGCGACCTGTTGCACGACCGGTTCGCGTCGCTGCCCGATCACTCGTTCGCGCTGGTCGGGCTGTTCATGGTGGCTGTCGTCGGCAACGTGTCGGCGGTGACGCGGCTGGTGCGCATCGGGCGGGCGTTGGAGTAAAAACGTCCGCCCCATGCCGCAGCCCGCGAACCAGAACCGCTCGCTGAAGACGCCGATCCCCGGGCCGAAGAGCCAGGCCTTGCGCGCGCGCGAGGACGAGCACCTCGCGCCCGGCGCGCAGGGCTACGCGCTGTCCGCCGGTGTCGTGGTCGATCACGCCGAGGGCACCGCGGTCACCGACGTCGACGGTAACGTGTTCCTCGACTTCATCGGCGGCATCGCGGTCGGCGCGCTCGGCCACTCGCACCCGACGTGGGTCGAGGCGATCCAGAAGCAGGCGGCGCGCGCGGCGGTCGGCTCGCTGACGAGCGAGGCGCGCGTCGAGCTGA
>JBLMXA010000811.1:0-4905 GCA_050257515.1 Acidobacteriota bacterium
CGCACCTCGTGCTCGATCACCAGACGACGATCGCGTTCGACGGCAGCGATCCGCGCCACGTGCGCGTGTCGACCGGCCGCCTGCTCGCCGACGTCGCACACGTCGACGGTCATCCCGCCGAGCTGACGACGCCGAACGCGGCGATCGACGTGGTCGGTACGCGCTTTGTCGTCACCGCGACCGACGCGCTGACGTCGGTGCAGGTCGTGCGCGGCGAGATCACGCTGCGCGAACCCGGCTCGGGCGCGAAGGACAGCGTGCGCGCCGGCGAGGAGGGCACGATCGAGAAGGGCGGCGCGCCGCAGGTGGCGCCGGTCCCGCAGATGGCACGCGAGACCGAGTGGGCCGAGACGACCGCCGCCGGCAAGCCCGACGAGGTGGCCTCCGGCATCGGCTCGCTGCGCGCGTACAAGCCCGGCGAGTCGCGCGACCGCGACTGGAACCTCGCGCTCGCCAAGCACGACGTCAAGGTCCGCATCGTCGGCCCGATCGCGCGCACCGAGATCACCGAGACGTTCCGCAACGACTCGACCGCCGAGCTCGAGGGCGTCTACCAGTTCCCGCTGCCCGCCGACGCGCAGATCGATTCGCTCGCGCTCGATCAGAAGGGCGGCTTCATCGACGGCGCGTTCGTCGACAAGGAGCGCGGCGCCAAGATCTGGAAGGGCGTGATCGACAAGGCGACGCCGCACCCGCAGCAGATCGCCTCGAACGAGATCATCTGGGTCGACGGCAGCTGGCGCGATCCGGCGCTGCTCGACTGGAAGCGCGGCGGCCGCTTCGAGCTGCGCGTGTTCCCGATCCCGCCGAAGGGCCAGCGCACGATCAAGCTCGCGTACACGCAGGTCGTGTCGCCGCGCGGCGCGTGGCGGCAGTACGTGTATCCGCTGCCGCACTCGCAGGACGGCTCGACGGTCGCCGACGAGATGAACGTCGATCTCGAGATCCGTGGCGGTGTGCCGGGGGCGGTGCGCACGCTCGGCTACGAGCTGACGCCCGATCCGGCGCGCAAGGATCTCGACGCGCTGACGCTGCACCAGGCCGGCTTCGTGCCGCGCGGTGATCTCGTGATCGCGTACCGCGCGAACGACGGCACCGCCGAGCTGCGCGCGTGGACGTACGCCGGCAACGCGGCGGTCGCGCCCGACGAGAAGCTCGCCGAGAAGAAGCACGTCGGCATCGATCCGAAGGTCGTCGAGGAGCAGCGCGCGCTCGCGATGGACACGCGGCCGACCGCGGTGCTCGCGCTGCGGCCGAAGCTGCCGCGCTGGAGCGAGAGCAAGCCGCGCGACTACACGATCGTGCTCGACGCGAGCCAGTCGATGGTCGGCGAGCGGTTCACGCGGGCGAGCGAGCTCGCGCAGTCGATCGTCGCGCAGATGGATCGCCGCGACCGGTTCTCGCTGATGACGTGCGACAGCGACTGCCGGTCGTTCGGCGACCTGCGCGCGCCGACGCCCGACGCCGCGCGCGACGCGAAGGAGTGGCTCGCCACGCAGACCGCCGCGGGCGCGACCGACGTGGTCGCCTCGGTGCGCGCGGCGCGCGACGCGATGCGCGGCAGCGACGATCGCGATCGCTGGGTGCTCTACATCGGCGACGGCTTCGCGTCGACCGGCTTCCGCCGCGTCGCCGACGTCGAGCGCGCGCTGTCGGGGGACAGGACGCGCGTGACGACGATCGGCATCGGCACCGACGCCGACACGCCGGTGCTCGAGGCCGCGGCGCGCGGCGGCGGCGGCAGCTACCTCGCGTGGCTGCCCGGCCAGCGGGTGTCGACCGCGGCGAGCTCCGCGCTCGAGTCGACGTACGGCAGCGCGCTCGAGAACGCGAGCGTGCAGCTGCCGGCCGGGCTCGTCGACGTCGCGCCGACGACGCTGCCGACCGTGCGCGCGGGCGACGAGGTGCTGCTCGCGGCGCGCGTCGCCGGCGAGGTCGACGGCGACGTGATCGTCAAGGGCTCGGTCGGCGGCCAGCCGTTCGAGCAGCACTACCCGCTCAAGCTCGCGGCCTCGACCAGCGCCGGCAACGGCTTCGTGCCCCGGCTGTGGGCGTCGCTCGCGATCGAGCAGCGCGAGCAAGCGGGCAGCGGCGAGGACCGCGCGAAGATCGTCGCGCTGTCGCAGGCGTACGGCGTGATGTCGCGCGAGACCTCGCTGCTCGTGCTCGAGTCGCAGGCGATGTTCGACGCGTTCGGCGTCGATCGCCACGTCCCGGAAGCGAAGTGGACCGGCGAGGACGCGCTCGACGAGGTCGCGACCGCGGGCACGCTGCCCGTCGAAGCAGGCAAGGACGCGAGCATCGCGACCAGCCGCACGAGGACGGTGTCGGGCCACAGCGCGCCGGGGAAGGCGAAGCAGGAAGCGTTCGACCGCGACTCGCCCTTCGCGCCGTCGGACGGCCCGGCGCCCGCGCCGGCCGCCACCGCACCTACGCCGCGGCCGCGCAACATCGGCGTCGGTGGGCTGGGCGACGCGGGCGGTGGCTTCGCCGAGGCCAACCCGTTCGGCGGCAGCGGCATCGCGATGCGCCGCACGTGGGTGCGCGTGCCTTCGGTGACCGCGTACGACGCGGTCAGCCCGAGCATCACGAAGGCGATCGCCGACGCCGAGCGAGCGTTGCAGCAGAAGCCCGACAGCCGCGAAGCGCACCGCGCGCTCGTCCAGGCGCTGTCGTACGCGGGCGAGCTCGAGCGCGCGCGCCAGGTCGCCGCGAAGTGGCTCGATCGCGACAAGCTCGATCCGCAGGCGCTCGGCTACGAGGCCGACCTGCTCGGCCGCGCCGGCCAGCGCGACCTCGCGCTGCGCACGCTCGCCGGCCTCGTCGATCTCGACGCCGATCGCGTCGCGCTGCACGAGCGCATGGTGCAGGCATACGAGCAGGTCGGCCGCGCGCCCCAGGCGTGCAGCCACCGCATCGCGCTCGCCGCGATCGAGCCGAAGGACGCGAAGGTCGCCGGTGGGGCGATCCGCTGCCTGCGCGCGCTCCACCGCGACGGTGACGCCGAGCTGGTCGCCCGCGCGCTGCCCGATGACGCGGCGCGCGCCGAGGCCGAGAAGGCGGCGATGGTCGAGCCGCTCGCGCCCAGGCTCGCCGGCGACCTCGTCGTGTCGGCGCACTGGGATCGCGGCGCCGATCTCGACCTCTCGCTCGTCACGCCCGATGCGACGCGCGTGTCGTGGATGGGCGGTCGCAGCGATGCGGTCGTCACCGACGCGACGAGCGAGGAGCGCGAGCAGCTCGCGGTCAAGTCGCTGAGGCGCGGCAACTACCTGATCGAGATCAACCGCGCGGCACCGTCGAGCGACGTCGTGCGCGGCACGCTCGAGATCAGCGTGCTCGGTACGAAGAAGTCGCTGCCGTTCGAGCTGCGCGGCGACCGCGCGACGGTCGGCCGCATCTCGGTCTCGCTCGAGGAACACCTCGAGCAGGTCGACGGCGGGTCCGACTTCGCCGCGCCGCAGCCGCGCATGTCGATGAGCCACGTCCCGGACGAGACGCTGCGCCGCGTGATGCTCGCGCGGTCGTCGGACGTGCGCGCGTGCTACGCGCGCGCCGTGCAGCGCGACCCATCGCTCGCCGGCCGCATCGTGCTGACCGTCAACGTCGGCCAGTACGGCTCGGTCACGCTGCGCACGCAGGCGAACAACGGCGCGCTGGCCCCGATCGAGCAGTGCATGATCAGCGCTTTCCAGACGATGCACGGCAACCCGGGCACCGGCAGGTTCGCGGTCGCCTTCTCGTTCTCGCCGCGGTAGCCTGGTGACATGTGGCGCCATGTCTTGATGGCGGCCGTCATCTCCGGCTGCGCGGCGACGCCCGGCAAGCTCCGGGAAGCCACGACAGCGCGGTACCAGGCGAACCCGCAGGCGCTGCTGCGGGCCGCGATGGCGGCGGTCGAGGACAGCGAGTACGAGATCGTCCAGCGCGGTGACTGGGCGTTCGCGGCGGTGCCGATCGAGTACCTGTCCGGGCCCAACGGCCGCGACAACGTGCTCGCGACCGCGTACGTCGTACGCGTCGAGCCGAGCGACGCCGGGTTTCGGTTCACGGTGACGCCGCGCGGCTACGCCTACGCGCGCGGGCTCACGCAGGACGTCGACGTGCTCGACGCCAGCGTCGACAACCGCATCGACGAGCTGACCGTCGCGATCCACGAGCGCGCGAGCGGCATGCTCGCGCGTTGAGCGAGCTGCCCCAGCCCGACGTCATGGATCGCGCTCGCTATTCCCAGGTGATGTCGAGCTGACACAGCTCGTCACCGCGGGTGCGGCACTGCGATTCCTCGACGATCGGCCGCTTGCCTCCCGACAGCTCGATCGAGCGCTCGGTCCAGCCCATCACCGAGAGGCAGTGCGCCTGGTGCGGTGTCGAGAAGCCGCGAATCCGCATCACCGCGGCCTTGGGGCCCCGCGTCGCGATGTCGCAGAACCCCGAGTCGTAGTGCGCGCTCCACAGCCGCACCGCGCGGCCGAGGATCCAGTGGACGCTGCCGAGCTTGAAGAACAGCCGGTAGATCGTGGTGAGGTTCGCGTCGGCGCCGGCGCGGCCGAGCTCGCGGACGAGCGACAGATCGCCTTTTCCGAACAGCCGGTCGATGTTGACGTTCAGCTCGATGAACTGTTCGAACGGGTACCACTTCGCCTTGTGCAGCCCGTTCTCGACGTTCGAACGCAGCTCGGGCGAGGTCTGCGCCAGCAGCCGCTCGACCCCCGCCGCCCCGTGCCCCAGCTCCACCCACAGGACGCGCGAGGCCAGCGCGCTTCCCTTCACGTTCGCCATCGCGCCTATCGGCCCTCTGGCAAACGCGCTTCGCCCGCCGCCGTCGATCTCATCTTGGCCTAGTATACGCGGCGTGAAACCCCAAGATGCAATCGCACGCCTCGAAGCCATGGAAGCCAGGGC
>JBLMXA010000812.1:0-8849 GCA_050257515.1 Acidobacteriota bacterium
GGGTCTGGGGACGACGACGGCCAGCGCATCGCCTACATCGCCATGGAGTTCGTCGACGGCGACACGCTCGCGCAGTGGCTGCGGAGCACGCGGGCGTGGACCGAGATCGTCGCGACCTTCATCGACGCCGGGCGTGGGCTGGCGGCCGCTCACGCCGTAGGCCTCGTGCACCGCGACTTCAAGCCCCACAACGTGCTCGTCGACGGCCGCGGCCGCGTGCTCGTCACGGACTTCGGCCTCGCGCGTGCGATCGACGCCGATGACGCGGCGGCGGAGGACGAGCCGGGGCCGCATCAATCGTTCGGCTCGCTCGACCGCGCGTTGACGATGACCGGCGCGGTGCTCGGCACGCCGGCGTACATGCCGCCCGAGCAGCTGCACGGGATCCGCGCCGACGCCCGCTCCGATCAGTTCGCGTTCTGCGTGACCCTGTGGGAGGCACTCGCCGGCGAGCGGCCGTACTCCGGCGCGACGATCCACGACATCGAGCTCGCGTTCGAGACGCACCGCCCGCGTGCGGCCGACCGCGTGCCTCGCCGCGTCCGCGCGACCCTGCAACGCGGGCTCGCGATCGATCCCGCCGCGCGGTGGCCGTCGATGGACGTGTTGCTCGACGCGATCACGCGCGCGTGGCGCAGGCCGCGCAGGCTCGGGCTGGCCGCGGCGGGCGGCGCGGCCGTCACCGCCGCGGCGGTGCTCGCGCACCACGTGCTCGCGGCGCGCGGCGGCGAGCCGTGGCGGCCTCGCGTCGTCGATCTCACGGCGTTCGAGGAGAACAGCAATGGCGCGGCGTTCTCGCCGGACGGCAAGCTGCTCGCTTACGACTCCGACCGCGAGCAGAGCGACGTGTTCCGCCTCTACGTCGAGCCCGTCACCGGCGGCGAGGCGCGCGCGGTGTCCGCGCCCGGCCGCAGCCTGCTCGCGCCGCGGTGGACGCGCGACGGCAAGGCGCTGCTCGCGTCGACGTGGGTCGACGGCCGCATCGTGCGCCAGCCGCTCGACGGCAGCGATCCGGTCGATCTCGGCCCCGGATTCCACGCCGATGACTGCGGCGACGCGATCGCGATCGCGGTCGACGACGTGCGCGGCGGCCGGCTCGTGCTCCAGCACCCCGATGGCTCGCGCCAGCTCCTGGTCGACTCTCCGGGCGAGCCGGTGCTCGGCACGCGCTGCGACGCCAGCGGCCAGCACGTGCTGTACCTGCGAGGCACCCTCCACGGCATGCCGCCGGGCAACGATCTGTACGTCGTCGATCGCGCCGGGCACCAGACGCAGCTCACGCGCGACCACCACACCTCGTCGGGCGCGTTCACGCCCGACGGCCGCTCGGTCGTCTACGCGGCGGAGGTCGCCGGCAAGATCTACCTCTACGAGGTCCCGGTGACGGGCGGCGCGAGCCATCAGCTGACGTTCGACGATGGCCCGCACCTGCTCCCCGACGTGTCGCCCGACGGCAAGACGCTGGTGTTCGACCGCGACATGACGTCGCAGATCGCGGTCGCCGGCGGCGGTGGCAGCGTGCGCAAGCTGTCCGCGCGCCAGGAGGTGCTGGTGGCGATGGTCGCCACCGCCGACGCGAGCGTGCTCGTCGCCGAGCGCGCCTCCGACGACGGCTCGGAGATCGTCGAGTTCGACACGCGCGACGGCAGCGAGCGCGTGCTCGCGCGCGGCTCGCACCCGTTCCTGACGTGGGACGAGCGCGACGTGCTGTTCGCGCCTTCGGGCGAGCCCGCGCGCCTCGCGAGCATCGCGCTCGCCGGCGGCGCGATCACCACCGTCGCGACGCTGCCCGGGCCGCTGGCCGACGGCGCTGGCTCGCCCGACGGCGCACACGTCGAGGTCCACCGCGACGGGCGCGCGACCTGGTGGCGCGTCGAGCGCGACGGTCGGGTCGTCGCCGACGATGCCGATGGCCTCGTGTTCGAGGCGCCTCGCGGCGGCTGGCGCGCGGTGCGCCGCTCCGACGGCGGCAACCACTTCCAGCTCGTCACTCCCGACGGCCACGCGACCGGCGGCGCGCTCGCGACCGCGGCGAGGCGCGGAGCCTGGCTCGACGAGCGCCGCTTCGCGTACGCCGCCAGCGGCGCGTTCCACGTCATCGACGCGCCGACCGGCCGCGAGGTCGCCGCGATCCCGGGCCCGCACGTTCCGCTGCACGCGCTCCTCGCGGCCGACGGCACGCACTGGGTGAACCTCGCGCTCGCCGCGCATGTCACGCGCCACCTGATCGTCAACTTCGACGAGCGGCCGTGGCGATGACCGCGTCAGCGCGCGGCGTCGCGAGCCTGCAGCCGCGGCTGTAGCCAGCGGACCAGCGCCGGGTACATCTCCCGCGCCGCCTTGCTGCCGACGACCGCGCCGACGTGCCCGCCGGGCACCTCGAGCGCGTCGCGCTCGGCCGAGCCGACGTGATCGAGCAGCGCGAGCGCCGCCCGGGGCGGGCAGATCGCGTCGCGGCTCGCGGTGATCACGAGCGTCGGGGAGCGGATGTCACCGAGCTTGACCTCGCGCCCGCGCACGCGGTGCGTGCCGGCGACGAGCTGGTTGCCCTGGTACATGTCGGCGATGTAGCGCCGGTACGCCTCGGCCGGGAACGGGATGTTGTCGCTCGCCCACGCGTCGAGCGCGAGGAACGCGCCCCGCGCCGCGGGATCGGCGGCGAGATCCGGCAGTGACGCCAGCTTGCCGAGCTCGAGCGTCGGCCGCAGCGCGACGAAGCCGGACTGCATCTGCTGCGGTGCAACGTTGCCGGCGTCGGCGATCGCGTCGGCGTCGAACCACCGCGGCTCGACCATGCAGCGCAGCTGGCCGCCGAGCTCGAAGTCGATCGGCGCCGCCAGCGTGATCAGCGCGGCGATCTGCTTCGCGTGCTGCGCGACGTGGATCGCGGTGAGCGTGCCGCCCATGCAGTAGCCGAGCACCGCGAGCTTGTCGGCACCGGCCTCGCGCAGCACGCGCCGCGTGGCGCGGGCGAGCCGCGCGAGCACCGCCTCCCAGTCGAGGAAGCGATCTTCCGCCTCGGGCACGCCCCAGTCGAGACACCAGACGTCGAACCCGGCGCCCACGAGCGCCTCGACGAGGCTGGCGCCCGGCCGGAGGTCGAGCACGTACCAGCGGTTGATCAGCGACGGCACGAGCAGGAGGGGGGTGCCCCTGCCCGCGCCGCCGCCGAAACGGTAGAGCTTCGCGCCGCCTTCGAGCGCGAGCTCGTCACGCGGCGTCTGCGCGAGCGGCGGCGGAGAAGGAAGCGGGAGGCCGCAGAAGTCTGCGGCCGCACGGGTCCACGCCTCCACGACCTCCCGCGAAAAGCGGATCGCCGCGTCGCTCGCCATCAGACGCTCATCTTGCGAGCGGCCTCGAGACCGAGCCGGCGGGCCTCCGCCGACAGCTGGGCGCTGTACTGCAGCGCGTCCTGGGCGAGCTGCGCCCAGGTCTCGATCGCCTGCTTCGCGCGCGAGTACATCTGCGACTCGAGCGTCGCCAGCTCGTTCGCGAACGCCTGCACGCGGCCCTGCGTGTCCGAGATCATCTTCTGGAACGCCTGCTGCGACGCGCCCCACGCGGCCATCGGGTCGAACGAGGGGTTGAAGGGGTTCGCGGGGTTGATGGCGGGATCCGCCTTCGGGGGAGTGTTCGGGATCGTTTCTTTCGACATGGGGGTCTCCTTGTTGACAGCCACCCTAAGGTCGGCGACGCGCCATGTCAATGCCGATTTGTTGCGACGCAACATTTTTTCTTCGTCGGGAGCTTTCATTTTGTATTGCAATGCGAGGCAAAGCTCGGCTACTGGATCCGCCATGACGACGACGAAGCCTTGGTGGAAAGAGCCGACGCGCGGGCAGTGGGCAGCCTTCTTTGCCGCGTGGGTCGGCTGGGTCATGGATGCGTTCGACTTCACGGTCTACATCGTGGTCGCGCCGTACATCGCGAAGGAGTTCCACGTCTCGCCGACGGCGCTGATGGGCTCGATCACGCTGACCTTGCTCGTGCGGCTCGGCGGCGGGTTCATCGCCGGGTGGATGGCCGACCGCTGGGGCCGCCGGTTGCCGCTGATGCTGTCGCTGGTGTGGGTCGCCGCGTTCGACGCCGCGATCTTCTTCGCGCCGAGCTTCGCGGTGCTGCTCGGGCTGCGCACCCTGTTCGGCTTCGGCATGGGCGCCGAGTGGACCGCGGGCACCGCGCTCGCGATGGAGAGCTTCCCGCCGCGCGGCCGCAAGTTCGCGTCGGGCCTGCTGCAGGCCGGGTGGCCGGTCGGCTTCCTGCTCGCGGCGACGATCGCTTACTTCGTCGTCCCCACGCTCGGCTGGCGCGCGATGTTCCTGATCGCGGCGGTGCCCGCGCTGCTCGCGTTCCCGATCCGCATGATGATCCCCGACGAGCTCTCGAAGGTTTCGACGAAGCAGACGTCGCGGGGCGCGCTGCGCGATCTCGCGGCGCCCGGCGTGCTGCGCATGATCGTGCTCGGCTCGCTCGTGATGGCGCTCGGCTTTGCCGTCTACTACGGGATGACGACGTCGTACGCGGCGCTCCACTTCCAGCTCGGGCTGCCGAACCCCGGCCCGCAGGCGTGGCTCGACATCATCTACTTCAACATCGGCATGCTCGCCGGCGTGATCGCGACCGGCTGGGTGGCCACCCGGTTCGGCGTGATCGTCGCGCTCGTCGCGCCCGCGCTGCTGATGGTCCCTGCCCTGCCGCTGTTCGTGGGCGCGTCGCCGGGCCTGCTGCCGATCGGCGCGTTCCTCGGCGGTGCGCTCGGCGTCGGTTACTCGGGCGTCACGCCGGTGCTGACGACCAGCCTGTTCCCCGACCACGTGCGCGCGCGCGCGATCGGCTTCGTCTATCACGCCGGCGCGCTGCTCGCCGCGTTCGTGCCGACGCTGATCCCGTGGCTCGTCGAGCAGACGGGCATGTCGCTCGCGCACACGATCGCGATCGTGTGCGGCGCGGCGCTCGTGCTGATGTCGGCCGCGGTCCTGTTGCTGCGGCGCGACATCACGGCGCCGCACGGCGCGACGATCGTCGTCTCAGATCTTGTAGACGAACGTGACCGCACTGCACGCGGGCACGGCGCGCCCGCCGACGACGTAGGCCTTGTAGCGCCAGTTGTGCACGCCCGCGACGAGGCGTTCGTCGAACGCCGCGTAGCCCGATGACTTGAGCACGGACACGTGCGAGATCTCGCCGGTCGAGGCGACGCACACCTTGACCGTCGCGGTCGTCTGCTTGTGCTCGTCGTGCAGCATCGCCGTCTGCACGACCTCCGGCGCCTCGATGTGATCGCCGCCCGCCACGCGCAGCCCCTTGAACACCGCCGGCGACACGACGTGCGGCGGCTCCGCCGAGGCGACGGGCGCGGCCGGCGCGGCCGGCGGGGGCGCGATGACCGGCGCGGGCGGCGGTGGCGGCGCCGGCGCGGCGACCGCGGCCACGGACGGCGCCTCGATCTCTGCGATCGCGGTCGCGGTCGCGGACGACCGCGTGGGCGCCACCGGCGCGGCCGGCGCCTCGAGCTTCACCGAGGCGACGACGTCGGCGTCGGCCGCCGCCTTGCCGATCTTGCGCGGCATCATCGCCGGCGCGGTCGCGTCTCGCGTCGCCGCGGGCGCGACGCGCTCGACCGACGTCGCGGCCACCGCGACCGTCGCGGTCGGCGCCGCCGCCGGTGCGGCAACCTCGCCGAGCGCGATCAGCGTGTCCTCCTCGGTCGCCTCGACGAGGCCGGAGCCCTTCGTCAGGTGCGCCTTGAGGTGCGTCGGGCGATCCATCGTCACCCAGTAGCGCTCGGTCTTGTAGCCAGGCGCCGAGACCTCGACGAGCTCGACGACGTCGCTCGCCGCGATCTGCGACGACAGCGGCGCGTCCGTGACGCGGCGGCGGAACACGACGTGGGCGTGCGCGGCATCGGCGTCGATCGCGACGTCGATCTTCTGCGGCTCGCGCGCGACCGGTGCGGGCGGCGGCAGCGCGGCGGCAGGCGCCGGCTGGGCGACCGGCTGCGGGGCCGGCGCGAGCGACGCCTCGGGATGCCCGCCGCGGAGGCCGAACGCGAGGCCGAGCGCACCGACGATGACGCCGAGGCCGGCGACGCCGAACAGCAAGTACGGCGGGCTGGAGCGCGGCGCGACCGGCGCGTGCGCGATCGGCGGCTGGATCGTGCCGACCGTCGGCAGCGGCGTGTTGAGCATCCCGGCAGGCCGCGGCAGCGTCGCCGAGTCGCGCGAGATGTCCTCGGGCCTGATCGCGGCGACCGGGCCGGTGCGGCGGCGCGGCACCGGCGTGCCGTCCGCGCGCATCAAGAAGCCCTCGAGCGCGGCGATCACCGCGCCCATCGACGGCGGGCGCGCCGCCGGATCCTTCGCGAGCATCTTGTGGACGATCAGATCCGCGAGCGCCTCCGGCACCTCCGGCCGGTTCAGCGTCGGCGGCCGCTCGACGAGGATCTGCCGCTGCAGCTCCGCGGTGTCCCTGCTCGGCACGAACGGCCGGCACGCGCCGAGCATCTCGTAGAGGATCACGCCGAGCGCGTAGACGTCGGCGCGCGCGTCGACCGCGTCGGGGTTGGACAGCTGCTCGGGCGCCATGAACTCCGGCGTCCCCGCGACGATCCCCCGCTGCTTGTCCTCCTTCATGAACCGCGACACGCCGAAATCGAGCACCTTGACGTGATCGGATTCGTCGTCCTTGTCCGTGAGGAACACGTTGTCGGACTTGAGATCGCGGTGGACGATCCCGGCGTCGTGCGCGGCGCGCAACGCGCCCGCGATCTGCTCGGCGATGCGCACCGCGCGCCGCACGGGCAGGCCGCCGACGCGATAGATCTCGTCGGTCAGCAGCGCACCCTCGAGGTACTCGAACACGATGTAGGGCACGTGGTCCTGCGTGAACCCCATGTCCGTCGACTCGACGATGTTCGGATGCCCGAGCGTGCCAGCGGCGCGCGCCTCGTTCATGAAGCAGTCGACGACGTGCGCGTCGGTAGCGAGCCTCGGATGCAGGATCTTGATCGCGACCCGTCGCTTGATCAGCGTGTGCTCGGCCAGGAACACCGCCCCCATGCCTCCCTCGCCGAGCAACTTCAGGATCCGATACCGCCCCTCGACCAGATCACCCGTCTGTACCGCCGCCCGCTTTTCGCCCATGGCTTCCATCGTGGAAGCTCATACGCACTGTTTCAAGCAAAGTCACCTGGCTTCTGACTGTCGTTCTTCGACGACGATGTAGGCGCGGATGCGCCCGCGGCCTAGGTGCGGCGCTTCTTCTTGCGAGGTGGCAGGCTGTCGCGCAGCGCCTGCTTGAGCTCGTCGAGCTCGCGGCGCATGGCGGCGACATCGTCGGCGCGCTGTTCGGCCATCGGCTCGGTGTCGGCGCGCTTGCGCTCGAGCTCGGGCTCGGGCTCGATCACGGGGGGTGGCGTGTTGTACCCGGGCGGCGGCGCGGTGTAGCCGTAGGTCGGCGGCGCGAACTGCGTCCCCATCCACATCCGCGCGAGCGCGTCGGTCGCGGCCATCGGCAGCTGCGCGAGCGGGTTGTACGACGCGAGCGACTGCACGCCGCGCTTGGCCTGCAGGTAGAGATCGAGCGCGCCGGTCACGTAGCGGCTGAAGAACTCGGCGAGCGAATCGTCGGACAGCCGGATCATCTGCGTCAGCAGCTGCACCGGCAAGAACTTCGCGGCGTGGCCGGTCTCCAGCACGATCTGGGTCAGCGTCGCCTGGGTCAGGTCGTCGCCGGTCTGCGCGTCGACGACACGCAGCTCGGTACCGCCGCGGATCTTCGCGGCGAGCTCGTCGAGCGTCACGTAGCGGCTGTCGCCGGTGTCGTAAAGCCGGCGGTTGCCGTACTTCTTGATCAGGACGGAGGCCACGTCCGGGCACGTTACCGGGCCCGTTCGTGCATCGCAAGACGCGTTTTTGCTGCGCCGCAAAAAGATCGGGCTTGACAGGCCCACAGCGACGGTCGTAGCGTGCCCGCCATGCTCCCCCGCGTCGCCTGGCTTGCCGCGCTGCAATGCAGCATCGCGGCGTGCGGCGGCGGCAGCGGGCAGACCTGCACGCGCGATGACCAGTGCGCGTCGCAGTTCTGCAAGGCCGATGGCACGTGCGGGCCGGCGATCGCCGACGCGCCCGCCGGCGGCGGCGACGCCCCGGTCGACAGCGTCGCGGCGGCGTGCGTGCCGAACCACGACGGCCAGATCTCGCTCGCCGAGCTCCCGTTGCGCGCCGGCGCGACCGCGAATTTCCGCATCGCGACGAACGCGACGTGGGACACCGCGGGCACGTCGAGCTCGACCGGCTCGCGGGCGTGGGACCTCACCGGCCAGCTCGCGAACGACGCCGACCAGGCGGTGACGCTCGCGTCCCCGGCCGGCGCGTGGTGGCAGGCCGACTTCGCGAGCGCGAGCTACGCGACGCAGCTGGCGGCCGGCTCCGATCTGCTCGGCGTGTTCCAGCTCGACGCGACCGGCGTCGTCCTGCTCGGCGTCGTGTCGCCGCAGGCCGGCGTCCAGAAGACCGAGCTGACCTACGACCCGCCCGCGCGGATCTTGTCGGTGCCGTTCATGGCGGGCTCGACGTGGACGACGACGAGCACGGTTTCCGGCTACGCGCAGGGCGTGCTCGCCGGGTACTCCGAGCAGTACGACTCGCGCGTCGACCAGGTCGGCACGATGAAGACGCCGTACGGCACGTTCCCCGTGCTGCGTGTCGCGACCGATCTCACCCGCACCTCCGGCGCAGCGGTCGTGCTCACCAACCGCACGTTCACGTGGGCGGCCGAGTGCTTCGGGCTCGTCGCCACCGTGCAGTCGCAGAGCTTCGAGTCCGGGACCGAGTTCAGCGACGACGCGG
>JBLMXA010000813.1:0-4705 GCA_050257515.1 Acidobacteriota bacterium
GCGCGGATCGAGCAGCGTCGAGTCGGGCGGGGCGATGCGCGCGATCACGTCGCCCTTGCGGACCGGCGCGCCGGCCTCGAGCTCGATGCGCTCGAGGTTGCCGGCGATCGGTGCGGCGACGACGAACCGGTCGTGGACGCGGGTCTTGCCGTCCTCGTCGACCTCGGTGACGAGCTCGCCGCGATGCGCGGTCGCGACGTCGACGACGACCGGCTTCGGCAGCCACGCGCGCACGAGCAGCGCGACGATCGCGAGCGCGCCGAGCGCGAGCAGGCCGCGCTTGATCCAGCGGATCGCGGTGCGGCGGGCGGGCGAGCGGCGGTCGTGGACGAGAGGTCGTAGGGTCATGGTTCACTCCGAGGACTTGAGGACCGAGACGAGATCGAGGTGATCGAGCTGGCGGCGCACGAGCAGCGCGCTGACGAGGCCGGAGACGAGCGCGATGATCGCGGCCGTCGCGTAGGTCTTCGGATCGACCGCGAGCGGGAACCGGACCTGCTCGGGATCGATGCTCGCGGCGAGCAGCTTCGCGAGGTACGTGCCGAGCACGAGCCCGAGCGGAATGCCGACCACCACCTGCGCGCCGAGCTCGCCGAGCAGCATCGCCGAGATCTCGCGGCGCGTGAACCCGAGCACGCGCAGGCTCGCGAGGTCGCGCCCGCGCAGCGACACCGCGATGCGCGCGTTGTTGTAGACGACGCCGATCGAGATCGCCGCCGCGCTGAGCGCGAGGATCAACGTGATCACGAGGATCATCTCGCCCATCTGCTGGCGGTAGCGCTCGACGATCCGCTGCGTGGTCGTCACGCCGAGCACCTTGGGGAGCTGCTTGAGCCGCGCGCGCAGCGCGTCGCCGCGGGTCGCGTCGACCCGCAGCAGCGCCATCGACGCGCGCGGCTCTTCGCGCAGCACGCTCGCGAGCCAGTCGGCGCGCGCGTACGCCTGCAGCCCGAACGCCTCGTCGACGACGCCGGCGACCAGCAGCGACCGGCTGCTGTAATCGCCCTCGAGCAGGTCGACGTCGACCGCGTCGCCGACGCGCACGCCGAGGATCTCGGCGAGCTTGTCGGTGAGCACGAGGCCGGTCTCGGGCAGCGCGATCGGTGTGGTGCCGTGATCGAGCAGGTGGCGGAGCGCACCATCGGCAGGCAGGCCGGTGATCGCGATGTCGCGCCAGCGCTCGCCGTGATGGATCCGGATCGGCACCGTGCGCGCCCCCTCCGCGAGCTCCACGCCCGGGACGTGCTCGAGCTCGTGCAGCGCGCGCGCCGGCACCGCGCGCTCGAACATGACGACGACGTCCTCCTGGTGCTCGCGGGGAAACACGTCGTGCATCAGGTGATCGAACGAGTCGTAGGAGAAGTTGCCCATGATGAACATCGCGACGCCCATCGCGATGCCGAGCGTCGACAGCGCGAAGCGGATCGGCTTGCGCGTGATCTCGCGCGTCACGATCATCGCGGACGGCCCGAGCAACCGCGCGAGCCCGAGCCGCTCGAGCAGCGAGCGCCGGTACACGAGCGGCGCCGGCGGGCGCATCGCCTGCGCCGGCGGCATGCGCACGACCCGGCGCGCCGACCCGAGCGCACCGCCGACCGCCGCCACGAGGCCGATCGCGATCGACACGACGATCGCGCTCGGCTCGACGTGATAGAGCTTCGTCGGGAACCGGTAGAAGTCCTCGTAGACGCCGCTCATCCAGCCGCCCATGCGCACGCCGAGCACGACGCCGAGCGCCGCGCCGATCGCGACGACCATCGCGACGAGCACGAGGTAGTGCACGCCGATCCGGCGGTTGCCGAACCCGAGCGCCTTGAGCACCGCGATCTGCGTGCGCTCGAGGAACACGAGCCGGCCGACGATCACGTTGACGAGAAACGCGGCGACCGCGAGGAACATCGCCGGGATGATGATCGCGAGCGTGCGCAGCACGCCGAGCTCGCCTTCGAGCTGGTAGTTCGACAGCTGCTTCGCGCGGGCGAGCGCGTGACGCCCGCCGTAGCGCGCGAGCTCGCGGTCGACGGCATCGAGCACGGCGTTCGTGTCGGCACCCGGCTGCAGGCGGAACGTGACGTCGTCGAACGCGCCGTCCATGCTGAACGCCGGCGCGACGACGCCGCGCCTCATCCACAGCACGACGAAGCGTCGGTTGTCGGGGACCATCTCGAACCCCGACATCGCGAGCACGTACTCGGGCGACAGCGCGATGCCGACGACCTCGATCGAGCGCAGCCGGCCGTTCATCACGACCGGGATGTGGTCGCCCGGGTGCAGCGCGTACGCGGTCGCGAAGTGCTCGATCACGAGCGCCTCGTCGGGGACGCCGGGCGCCGGCAGCCGGCCGGCGCGCAGGTAGATCGCGTCGAGCGGCGGCTCGCCGGTGTCGGGGATCGACACGATGCGCCCGGTGACCGGATCGGGCTCGTCGGGCATCGGCACCATGACGTTCTCGACGAGCCGCGGCGCGACGACCGCGACGCCGGGCAGCTGCGCGAGCCGCGCGACCTCGGTGTCGGGCGCGCGCTCGAGGTGCGCGAACACGTCGGAGAACCGGTACTGCTCGTAGTAGGTGTCGCGCGCGGCGACGAGCGACTGCCACGTGCTCCGCATCATGATCATCGACCAGATGCCGCACGCGAGCACGAGCGCGATCGTCACGACCTGGCCCTTGAGACGCCACAGATCGCGAGCGAGCTTGCGTTCGAGCGCGCTCATCGCGTCACCAGCGCAGCTCCTCGACGGCGGCGCGCGCGACGTGGCGCTCGACGTTCGCGATCTTGCCGTCGGCAAGCGTGATCACGCGATCGGCCATCGCCGCGATCGGCACGTTGTGCGTGATGATCGCGGTCGTCGTGCCGAGCTCCCGGTTGACGCGCGCGAGCGCGCTCAGCACGAGCACGCCGGTCTGGAAGTCGAGCGCGCCGGTGGGTTCGTCGCACAGCAACACGTCCGGCCGCTTCGCGACCGCGCGCGCGACGGCGACGCGCTGCTGCTCGCCGCCCGACAGCTGCGCGGGGAAGTGATCGAGCCGCTCGCCGAGTCCGACGAGCTCGAGCGCCTCGGCGGGATCCATCGGATCGTCGGCGATCTCGGTGACCAGCGCGACGTTCTCGCGCGCGGTCAGGCTCGGCAGCAGGTTGTAGAACTGGAACACGAACCCGACGTGGTGGCGCCGGTAGATCGTCAGCTCGTCATCGTCGGCCTGCGTCAGGTCCTCGCCGCGATACGCGAGCTGCCCGCTCGTGCAGGTATCGAGCCCGCCGAGGATGTTGAGCAGCGTCGACTTGCCGCTGCCCGAGGCGCCGAGCAGCACCATGAGCTCGCCGTCGTACAGCTCGACGTCGACGCCGCGGAGCGCGATCACGTCGACCTCGCCCATGCGGTAGCGCTTCGTGAGCGCGTGGCCAGCGATCACCGTGGACGGCATGCGTGCACCGGCTGCACCACGCGTGCCGTCGTTGCGTCACGCGGCCGGGTGCTGGCAGATCGCCGCGAGCGTGTGGGCGATCTTCGGAAGCCCGTTGCGAATTCGGGTGTCGGGCTGCGCCGCCTCGACCGCGAGATCGTTGAGCGAGATGACGCCGATCGGCTCACCGTCGCTGTTGATGACAGGGAGCCGCCGGACCTTGTGCTTCGCCATGAGATCTTCGAGCTCTCCGATCGATGCATCCGCCCGCGCGTACACGACGCCCTTGGACATCGCGCCGTTGACGAGCAACGCGTCGAGTGCCTCGCCACGCGTGTATGCCGCCATGCAGACGTCGCGGTCCGTGATCATGCCGACGAGCTTGCCTTCGTCGTTGACGACGGGGAGCGCGCCGCAATCGTGGTCCCACATCCGCTGGGCGGCCAGGTGGAGGGTGTCGTTCGCGTGGCAGGTGAACACCGGATGGCTCATCAGATCCTTGGCAAGCATGGCTGTTCCTTCGTGCGTAGTAGGTCCGGCGGCTCGAGAGAACCGCCCGAACATCGGAGACGTGCCGGACACGTGCAGCAAACCCAGCGGCCGGTGCGTTCGGTCGTGCCCGCCTCTGTTGCACTTGCTCGGTGGCGGGTTCGATCCGGGTCGCTTCGCAACGCGCGGGTGGGATCGACTCGTCGTCCGCGCATCGTGTCTCGGTGGTGCGTCCTTGCGTCCTTCGAGGTTTTCCCCTTTCCGGTTCCGATGTCGAGCGGCTCTCTCCAGCAGCCGGCGATGGCTGGCTGTACTGCAGATGACGTTCCAGCGGCAGCCGGCGATCCACGCAGCGACGCGCGCATCGCGTGCGTAGGTCGCGATCGGGGATGCACGCGCTGCGCGCGGCGGTCGGCTCGCGCCATGCAGCGCGGCCTGGCATGACGACTCTTCGCCTCGCCGCGCTGCTCGCGATCGTCGCGTGCAACGGATCCGAGACCACCTCGTTTCGCACGACCGACCGTGGAGACAACACCGATCGGCCAGGTCCGCCTGCGGCGGCGTACGATCTTCGCCTCGCCGGCGGCGGGCTCGCGAGCGTGCACGTGTGGTCCAATGGCGGCTACATCGGCGCGAGCGACGAGCCGATGGCGCACATCGGCTTCCAGATCGACAACCGCGGCGCGCGGCCGGTCGTGTTCGACTCCGAGTCTCTCCGACTCCTCGCGTTCGCGCGCGACGGCGCCGCGCTGCCGGCGCCCGCGTTCGTCACGGTGACGCCGCTCGGGCCCGCGCGCGTGCCGGTCGCCG
>JBLMXA010000814.1:0-8376 GCA_050257515.1 Acidobacteriota bacterium
CGTAGGCGTAAGCGTAAGCCTAAGCGGGAACGAGCGCAGGCCGCGAGCGATCCGTCGAGCGCGAGCATCGGATCCGCTTACGCTTACGCTTGCGCTTACGCTTACGGTTCCAGGCTACCGGCGCTTCTTGTTCGGCTGCTGCCGGCGATCGCTTCCGGCATCCTTCACGGGTGCGGTCCAGGCGGAAGGCGCTCCGTGATGTGCGACCCCGAGGCGAATACGGCGGCTCGACCACGAGATCTTCGGGCGCTTGATGCCGAGGTGCATGAGTAAACCCTGCGGTGGTCGTGGAGCCGGCGCAAGTTTGCGGCGTGGGGGGAGATCTCTCCCGCGCGGGCTTCTGTGCGATGATGGATCGCGATGTTCCACGTCTTCGTCGAGGGACCGAAGGACGGAACACCGGAGGGCGTCGACCGGCTCGCGGAGGCGATCGGCAGCCACTACGGGCTGCCCGCCCGCGACCTTCGCGCGCGCATCGCGAGCGGCCGGTTCCGCGTCAAGGGCAACGTCGATCGCGCGACCGCCGAGAAGTACGCGCGCGATCTCGACATCCTGGGCGCGCGCACGACCATCGAGGAGGCGAACGCCGGCAACTCGCGGCCGACGCCGCTGCCGTTCCCCGCGGTGCGGCCGGCGACGCCGCTGCCGTTTGCCGCGGTGTCGCCGCCCAAGGAGCCGCCGCAGCGCCCGTCGGGGCAGTACGCGAGCGGGCTCGCCGCCGCGTTCTCCGCCGAGCCGCCGCCGTCGGCGAGCCTGGGCGCGCTCGAGAAGGGCGATGTCGCGTTCGCGCTCGCGCCGGTCGACGGCAGCGAGGAGGCCGGCGCGCCGCCGCCATCGGCGTTCGCGCCGCCGGGCGAGATGATGCCGGCGAGCATCGGTCCGCCGCCCGACGAGCCGAAGGCGACCGTGAAGTTCGCCGACAAGAAGTCGGACAAGCAACCCGCCGCCAAGCCCGAGAAGAAGCCGAGG
Organism: Acidobacteriota bacterium; assembly: GCA_050257515.1. Classification (GTDB taxonomy): domain Bacteria; phylum Myxococcota_A; class Polyangia; order Haliangiales; family Haliangiaceae; genus JABFXX01. The sequence goes on from JBLMXA010000814.1 coordinate 970, forward strand.
CCGAAGGACGAGCCGGTCGACCTGTTCGTGCCGCCCGAGCTCGCCGAGGGCGGCGGCTTCAGCGTCGAGCTCGCGCCCGAGGACGAGGCGCGCAGCGCGCGCAAGAAGGCGAGCACGCCGCCGGCGAGCGTGCCGGTCGTCGCGGCGCCTGCCGAGGAGCGCCCGGCGCGCGCGTCGACGCAGCCGGCGATGCGCCGCTCGCAGCCGTCGATCCCGGTGCAGAGCGCGCCCGCCGAGGCGCCGGCGGCGCGCGCGGGCTTGCCGCTCGGCGATCCGCGCGTGCGGCTGGTCGCGGGCGTCGTGCTCGCGATCCTGATCGGCTTCCTGCCGGCGCACCTCGTCGCGGCGATGCGCGAGAAGTCGGCGTTCGACACGATCGATCGCAAGGTCCTCGCCGAGCAGGAGCAGGCGACGACGCCCGACGCCTACGCCGCGCTCGACCAGTTCCGCGACGAGCAGCTCGCCCGCAAGAAGGACGAGCGGCGCTCGATCGCGATCGTCGCGCTCGTCATGTGGGGCGCGATCGGCGGCGCGGTCGCGTACGGCTGGTTCCGCCGGATCCCGTGGGAGCGCTTCGAACAGGCGTAGCGATCGCGGTCGCCGGCGCGCTCGCGCTGCGCTGCGCCGGTGCTCGCCATCCGCACGAGCCGCTGCGGCTCGCGACGTTCAACATCGAGGATTTTCCTCAGCACGACGCGCAGGTCGCCGGCGCGTTCGACGAGCTCGCGCACGTCGGCGCGGCGATCGTCGCCGTGCAGGAGATCGTCGATCCGGCGCGGTTCGAGCGCGAGCTGCACGCGCGGTTCGGCGCGAGCTGGAGCTTCGTCCACACCGACGACGGCAGCCACGAGCTCGGCGTGATGTTCGATCGCGCGGCGTGGACGCTCGTGTCGGTGCAGATCCACGACGAGACGCGGCTCGGCGGCAACCACAAGCCGGTGCTCGACGTGCGGCTGCGCGGCGACGACGGCGAGCTCGTGCGCGTGCTCGTCGTCCACCTCAAGTCGGGCACACCGGGCCGCGACGTGCGTGCGCGCCAGCACGCGGCGCTCGTCCCGATCGTGCGCGCGGCGGTCGCCTCGGGCGAGCACGTCGTCGTGATGGGCGACTTCAACGCGACCGAGGACGCCGATCGCGCCGACCTCGCGAGCCTCGCGCGCGCGACGCACCTGGCGTGGGCGACCGAGCCGCTCGCGTGCAGCGCGTTCTGGCGGCGCGAGGACGGCTGCTGGCGGTCGCGCCTCGATCACGTGCTGACGTTCGCATCCCCCGAATCCGTCGCGGTCGCCGGCGCGTGCGCGAGCGAGGGCTGCGAGCGCCAGGACCGGTGTCCACGGTACGTGCGCGAGGTCTCGGATCACTGCCCGGTGGTCGTCGAGCTGCCGCGCAGGTGATGCATGACCGGGCCGTGACGCGACGGTGTTGCACGGATGTAAGCGCGCGCACGATTGCCGCCGCACCCTGGATCGTATGGAAGCTGCCGATCATCTGGGCGCGATCGCGTTGTACCCGCGCTCCGCGTACGTCCACCTGCTGAAGCCGGAGCTGCCGGCCGACGCGTTCGCGCCGGCGCGCTCGCGGCTGCTGCTCGTGCCGTTCTACCTCGCGGTGATCGCGGTCGGGATCGCGTCGCTCGGGCTCGGCTGGGTTCCGCTGCTGTTCGCGCCGCTCGTGTCGCTCGCCATCGGCGCAGGGTTTGCCGGGCTGACGTTCGTCGCGCACGAGGCGCTCCACGGCGCGATCGTCACCGGCAGGACCCGCCGGCTGATCGTCGGCTGGCTCGCGTTCATGCCGTTCGCGCTGTCGCCGCGGCTGTGGGTCGCCTGGCACAACCGCGCCCACCACGGCCACTCCAACGAGGAGGGCGATCCGGACGGCTACGCGACGCTCGAGCGCTATCGCGCGCGCCGCGGCACGCGGTTCTCGGTCGACATGTTCTCGCTCGGCGGCCGCCGCTGGCGCGGCGCGCTGAGCCTCGTGCTCGGCTTCACCGTGCAGAGCTTCGACCAGCTGTTCGGGTTGCACGCCCGCGGGCTGATGACGCGGCGCGAGCAGGTGCTGGCGTACGCCGAGACCGGCCTCGCGCTCGCGGTGTGGGGCACGGTCGCGTACCTCGTCGGGTTCGTGCCGTTTCTGTTCGTGTGGGTGCTGCCGCTGCTGATCGGCAACGCGTGCGTGATGGCGTTCATCCTCACCAATCACGCGCTCAGCCCGCGCGTGCCGATCGACGATCCGCTCGTCAACAGCCTCAGCGTCACCACGCCGCGCCTCATCGATCGGCTGACGCTGCGGTTCGGCCTGCACGTCGAGCACCACCTGTTCCCGGCGATGAGCTCGCGCCACGCGCCTGCCGTGCGGACGCTGCTGAAGCAACGCTTCCCCGGCCGCTACCAGTCGATGTCGCTGCGCCGCGCGCTCCTGCGGCTGCACCGCACCGCGCGCGTGTACAAGGATTCGACGACGCTGCTCGATCCGAAGACCGGGCGCGAGTACCCGACGCTGCTACCGACGGGCTAGCCGCTGTCCTCGTCGTCGTCCTCGTCCTCGGCGGCCCTGGCCTCGCGCTTCTTGCGGCGCTTCTCGCGCTGCTTGCGCTCGAACTCGGCTTCCTTCGCGCGCAGGATCGCGTCCTTCGCCTCGCGCTTCTTCGTGACGCGCCAGGCGAGCAGGATCGAGATGTTGTAGAGCACGACCATCGGGATCAGCATCATGATCTGCGACACGACGTCGGGCGACGGCGTCAGGACCGCCGCGATCACCGACGCGATCACGATGAACCAGCGGTTGAACTTCCACAGGCTGCGGTGCGTGACCAGGCCGATCAGCGCGAGGAAGTAGATGAGCAGCGGCATCTCGAACACCGCGCCGAACGCGAGCATCATGTCGCGCGTCAGGTCGAGATACTCCTGCTGCGCGATCATCGGCTTCAGCTCGGAGCCGCCGTAGCCGAGCAGGAAGCTGTACAGGTTGTCGAGCACGAAGTAGTAGCAAAACAGCGCGCCGGCGACGAAGAACAGCGCCGAGAAGATCGCGAACGCGATCGTGTAGCGGCGCTCGCGCTTGTACAGGCCCGGCGCGATGAACCGCCACAGCTGGTAGAAGATGAACGGCGACGACACGAAGATGCCGGCCCACATGCCGATCGACATGTCGACCCAGAACGGCTCGGTCAGCTTCGTGTAGACGACCTCGGGGGTGCCGAGCTTCTTGACGTCCCACGAGTCGAACATCGGCGCGCGCAGCCACGCGAAGATGTCCTTCGCGAAGTACCAGCACACGACGAACGCGACCATGAAGCAGATCGCGGCGTTGCGGACGCGGTCGCGCAGCTCGCGCAGGTGCGCGAGGAACGGCATGCGGCTGCCTTCGAGCTCGGCCTCGCTCGGCGGCTCGGCGGCCTCGTCGTCGTCGCCCGCTGGCTTAGCCATGACCCTTGGCGATCGTGCCGGCCGCGGGCTTGATCAGCGACGCCAGCTCCTCCGGCTCGGGATGCGCGCCGTCGCCCTCGCCGGCGACCGGCGGCAGCGTGACGGCGGGCTTGGCCTCCTCGAGCGCGGCCTCGGTCGGCTCGGCGCGTGCCGGCTCGCCGTTCGGCGGCGCGATCGTCGGCTCGGCGCTGGCCGTCTCGGGCTTCGCCGCCTCGACGGTGCCCTCCGGCAGCGCCTTCTTGACCGGCTTGGGGCGGGGGCGCACCGGCAGCTCGTCGCCGCGCAGGGCGCTCTTGATGTCCCGCAGCGCGCCGCCGATGTGCTCGTCGTTCTCGATGGTCTCCTGCAGGATCCGCGACTGCTTCTTGAGGTCGCGAATTCCCTTGGAGATCTGCTTGGCGGCATCCGGCAGCTTGTCGGGGCCCAGAAAGATCAGGGCCACGATCAAGATGAGGATCAGCTCGCTGCCGCCGATGCCGAACATCGATCGGCAGCATAGCACCTACATGCCTTACTGGAATGCGTCGAACGTGAAGGTAGTCTGCAGGGTTGCCTCGGCGTTCGCCGTCGGAAACGACGCCGCGACCGGGCCGCGCAGCGCGACCTTGAAGCTGCCTCCCAGGAGCGCGGCCTGGTCGTCGACCGAGACCTGGGTCCAGTCGAACACCACGCCGAGCTTGACCGGGCCGACCCCCGTCGGGTTCGTGACGTGGCCGGCGTCGTAGGTGTTATTCGTGTTGTTGACGATGAACGCGACGTCGACGTCGCCGGTCAGCACCTGCTCGAGCGCGCTGACGCCGGACGACTGCGCACCGAGCGTCAGCGTGAGGCTCGTCAGCTCGATCCGCGACGGCTGCTTGCCGCCGAGCTTGGCCATCGCGTCGTTCGTGAACGCGCCGTACGGATTGCCGCTCTCGGTCGTGATGTCCTTGGACTCGGTGATCGCCAGGTTCGCCGCGTCGCCGGACTTGGCCTTGAGCTCGATGCCGACCGGCGCCGAGTAGTTGACGGGATCCGCGCCGCACGCCGCGAGCGCGATGAAGGGCACTGCAAGGATGAGCTGCTTCATGGCGTCAGTTTGACGAGCGTGCGCGCCGAGCTAAATGTAGGTGCCAAGCGTTTCCGCGTGTCCGATTCCGGACGCGACACGGCTGTCGCGATCACTGCCCCGGAGAAATGAACCGCCAAGGCGCCGAGCACGCCAAGCCGGAGCCAGAAGCAGAGGGATCAACCACAAAGGCACAAAGGACACGAAGACGGGAAGAAGCGGTTTCTCTGCTTTGTGATCTTCGTGTCTTTGTGGTTTTGCTCCGCTCCGGCTTGGCGCGCTCGGCGTCTTGGCGGTTTACTAAAATTCTCTTGTCGTGCGCCCGAAGTCGCCCGGCGCGGTACCGGGCTGGCCGGAGACCTCGGCCGGCGCGCTCCCCGCGCGGAACCACAGCTCGAGGCCGCCGGTGTGCGGCGCCGCGCGCAACCCGGTCTCGCGATCGATCGCGACCTGCTCCATGCCCTCGGGCGGCGCGCCGGGCACGGCGAGCGCGGGCCGCGCGCCTTCCGCCGCGCGCACCGCGCGCATCCACAGCGGCAGCGCGGCGTGCGCGCCGTCGCCGTGATCGCCGAGCTTCGTGCGCGGATCGTCGAAGCCGATCCACACCGCCGCGACCACGCGCCCGGTGAAGCCGGCGAACCACGCGTCGGTGTTGTCGTTCGTCGTGCCGGTCTTGCCGGCGGCTGGCCGGCCGAGCTGCGCGCCGGCCGTCGCGGCCGTGCCGCGCTCGACGACCGCGGTCATCATGTCCTGCAGCTGGAACGCGGTGGGCTCGTCGAGCAGCTGGCCGCCGTCGGCCTGGATCCTGTCCGCCGGATCCGCGCCGGCGGTCGCGACGATGCGATCGATCCTGCGCGCCGGATCGAGCCACGGATCCTCGGGCACGCTCGCGTCGAACAGCACGCGATCGCCGTAGCGCACGCGCACCGCGAACCTCGGCGCGACCGCCCAGCCGCGCCGCGCGATCACCGCGTACGCGCGCGCGAGCTCGATCGGCTTGACGCACGACGCGCCGAGCGCCATCGGCCGCAGCGCCGACAGCGGCGTCGTGATGCCGAGCCGCCGCGCGAGCGCGATGATCGGCGCCGCGCCGACGCGATCGAACACGTCGATCGCGGGCGCGTTGAGCGACCACGCGAACGCGTCCTGCGCGAGCACGATGCCGCGGAAGTGGCCCCCCGACTTCGGCTTCCAGCTCGTGTTCGTCACCTCGTCGTACTCGGACACCGGCGCGTCGCGCAGCGCGGTGCCCGGCGTGATCGCGCCCGCGTCGAGCGCCGCGCCGTAGACGAACGGCTTCCACGCCGAGCCGGGCTGCCGGCAGCTCTGCAGCATGCGATCGAAGCGATCGGTCGCGCCCCACGCGCGCCCGCCGATCATCGCCTCGACGTAGCCGGTGTGGTGATCCATCACGATCGCGGCGAGCTCGGGGGTCTCGCCGTGCTGCTTCCACGCGTCGGCGTGGGCCTCGGCGTCGCGCTGCAGCTCGGTGCCGAGCGCGGGCAGCGCGGCGGTGTCGATCACGAGGCCGCCGCGCGCGCTGTCGGCGGGCAGCGCGCTCGCGACGAGCCGGCGCACCTGCTCGGTGTACCAGGGCACGCGCGTGCCGTAGCTCGCGTGCGGCCGGTGCAGCTCGAGCGGCTGCGCGGCGGCGCGGGCGCGCGTGGCCTCGTCGATCAGCTGCGCGCGCACCATGCGCGCGAGGATCTCGTCGCGGCGCGCGCGGGCCTCGCTGGGGTGGTGAAACGGATCGAGGCGGCCGGGCGCCTGGATGAGGCCGGCGAGCAGCGCGGCCTGCGCGAGATCGAGATCGCGGACGTCGCGATCGAAGTACGCGCGCGCGGCGGCGGTCATCCCGTACGCGCCCTCGCCGAGGAACACGAAGTTCATGTACAGCTCGAGCACGTCGCGCTTGGTGAACCGCTTCTCGATCGCGCGTGCGAGCAGCGCCTCGCGCACCTTGCGGCGCGCGCTGCGCTCGGTGCCGATGTCCTCGGGCAGCAGGTTGCGCGCGACCTGCTGCGTGATCGTCGACGCGCCCTCGACGACGCGCCCGGCGCGGGAGTTGATCCACGCGGCGCGAGCGATCGCGGCGTAGTCGACGCCGTGGTGCTCGAAGAACCGCACGTCCTCGGCGGCGAGCACCGCCTGGACGAGCTGCGGCGGCAGCGCGGCGAGCGGCGCGAGCGTGCGGTGGCCGACGATCTTGCCGTCGTGGAACGGCAGCTCGGCGAGGTGCGAGCCGTCCGCGGCGAGCACGATCGAGGTCTGCGGCGCGCGCGCGAGCCAGTCGGCGAGGTCGGGCACGTCGGGCAGATCGCGCGCCCAGCGGCGCAGCGTGATCGACACGACGAGCGCGCCGACGATCGGCAGCGCGATCGCGAGCCACAGCGCGAGCACGCACGGGATCCGCCACCACGAGCCACCGTCGCGGCGGTTGGCGATGCGGACCATCATGCCCGGAATAATGACATCTGCGTCGGCGGGCCGAGCACTTTCGCGCGCGCGCCGACCGCGGCGGCGAGCGCCTCGGCGTGCGCGCCGGTCAGGTAGACGTCGCGCGCGCCGGTCTGCTCGATCCACCGCACGAGCTGCGCGCGATCGGCGACGAACGGCCACGGAAACACCGTCGCGCGCCGGCCGTGCTCGTGGGGCGACACGAACGCGACCGGCACCTTCGGCAGCTCGCGCGCCTCGCGCGTGACGAGCACGGTGATGCACGGCTGCTTCGCGTGGAGCGCGGGCAGCGGCGCGAGCTTGCCGATGCGGCGGGCGGCGTCGCGCAGCGCGCGCGAGCCCGCGACCGGGAGCCCGTCGGCGGCGAGCCGCGCCGCGACCTCGAGCCCGTCGGTCGCGGTGTCGACGACGAGCCTCGGCTCCTGCGCGAGCCTCGCCTTCGCCCACGCGACGACCTCGCCGGAGACCTCGGCG
>JBLMXA010000815.1:0-2596 GCA_050257515.1 Acidobacteriota bacterium
CCCTCCCCCGAGAAGAAGGGCCCGACGGGCGAAGCATGCCTCGTCAACCTTCACCCGCCGGGGCCCGATATCGGCCGCCGCATCCCGCTCGTCAACAGCCAGTACATCGTCGGCCGCGACAGCGAGGCGGGGCTCGTCGTCAGCCGCAGCTCGGTGTCGCGCAACCACGCGCGGCTGTTCCTCGACGACGACGGCAACTGGTGGGTCGAGGATCTCAACTCGACGAACGGCACGTTCGTCAACGAGCAGCGCATCCGCAGCCAGCAGCTGCACGACGCCGATCAGGTGCGGTTCGGCGACGCGATCTACAAGTTCCTGTCGGGCTCCAACATCGAGAGCGCGTACCACGAGGCGATCCACAACATGGCCATCCAGGATGGCATGACGGGGATCCACAACAAGCGCTTCTTCATGGAGTTCCTCGAGCGCGAGATCGCCGTCGCGAGCCGGCACGGCCATCCGCTCACGCTCGTCATGTTCGACGTCGATCACTTCAAGAAGGTGAACGACACCCACGGCCACCTCGCCGGCGACGCCGTGCTGAAGGACCTCGCGCAGCGGATCCGGCCGCGCATCCGCCGCGAGGACCTGTTCGCGCGCTACGGCGGCGAGGAGTTCACGTGCGTGCTGCCGTCGACGGCGCTGCCGGGCGGCATCGTGTTCGCCGACCAGCTGCGGCAGCTGATCGAGCAGCGGCCGTGTCTGTTCGAGGACAAGCAGATCCAGTTCACGATCAGCCTCGGCGTGACCACGCTGCACCGCGAGACCGGCGTCGATCCGGCCGCGCTGATCAAGCGCGCCGACGACAACCTCTACGCCGCGAAGCGCGGCGGGCGAAATCGCGTCGTGCCGAGCCTCGCCGACCTGATTCCCGGGTAGTACAACTTCGCCCGCGTGATTGCCGCGAAGACGCTCGACGACCTCGGCTGGCCGACGCTCGTCGACCACTGGGCGAAGCGCTGCGCGACGTCTCGTGGCGAGGCGGCGGTCCGCGGCGACGTGCTGCTCGATTCGATCGATGCGGCGCGCGAGCGCGCGGCGGAGATCACCGAGGCGCGCGGGCTGCGCGCGCGCGATGCGGCCCTGCCGCTCGGCGGCATCGTCGATGTCGCGAGCGCGATCGAGCGCGTGCGCAAGGCGGCGGCGCTCGACGCGCCCGAGCTCGTCGCGGTCGCGACCACCGGCCGGGCGCTCGCGCGGCTGCGCGTGCACCAGCGCGAGCGCGCCGAGCTCGCGCCGAAGCTGGCGTTGCGTGGCGAACGGATCGCCGATCTCGGCCACGTGTTCCATCCGATCCTCGAGGCGTTTGATGCCGACGGCAAGCTCGTCGATCACGCCAGCGACGCGCTCGGTCCGCTGCGCCGCGCGGCCGCCTCGATCAAGGCCCAGCTCGAGAAGCGCATGAGCGAGGCGCTCACCGACGAGCGGTTCGCGCCGTACCTGCAGGACGCGTACTACACGCAGCGCGAGGACCGCTACGTGCTGCCGATCCGCCACGAGGGCAAGGGCTTCGTGCACGGCATCGTCCACGGCACGAGCGGCAGCGGCCAGACGCTGTTCATCGAGCCCGAGGAGATCGTCGATCTCAACAACCGCCTGAAGCTCGCCGAGGCCGATGTCGCCGACGAGGAGCGGCGCATCTTCATCAAGTTCTCGGGCTGGATCGCCGAGGAGGCCGACGCGTTCGCGCGCTCGCTCGCGGCGGCGGAGGTGCTCGACGTGATCGCGGCGGCCGCGATCATGGCCGACGACACGGTGTCCGCCGAGCCGATCCTCGACGACGCGCCGCGGATCGCGCTGCTCCACGCGCGCCATCCGCTGATGCTGCTCGCGGACCGCCGGTGCGTCGCGAACGACGTCACGGTCGCCGCCGGGCAGACGCTGCTCGTGTCGGGCCCGAACGCGGGCGGCAAGACGGTCGCGCTCAAGACCGTCGGGCTCGCCGCCGTGATGGCGCGCGCCGGGCTGCACCTCACCGCCGAGAGCGGCAGCGCGATCGGCTGGTTCGACGCGGTCGTCACCGACATCGGCGACGCGCAGAGCCTCGAGAAGGATCTGTCGACGTTCTCCGGCCACATGGTCAACCTGCGCGAGCTGCTCGCGACCGCGGGCAGCGGCACGCTCGTGCTGATCGACGAGATCGCGGTCGGCACCGATCCCGAGCAGGGCGCGGCGCTCGCGCAGGCCGTGCTCGAGGCGCTCGCCGCGCGCGGCGTGACCGCGCTCGTCACCACGCACTACGAGCGGCTCAAGGCGCTCGGCGCGCCGAAGATGGAGGCGGACGGGCTTCGCCCGGCCGCCGGGAACGACGCGCGGTTCGCGAACGCGTCGGTCGGCTTCGATCTCGAGCGGCTCGAGCCGACCTTCAAGCTCCACCTCGGCACGCCCGGCAGCTCCGGCGCGCTCGCGGTCGCGACGCGGATGGGCATCCAGGCGCCGATCGTCGCGCGCGCGAAGCAGCTGCTGAGCGGCGGCGGCGCGCGCGTCGAGGACCTGCTCGCGAGCGTCGCCGATCAGCGGCGCCGGCTCGAGGAGGAGCGTGCCGCGCTGCTCGCCGAGCTCGAGGCCGCCGAGGCCGAGCGCGCGGCCTCGCGCG
>JBLMXA010000816.1:0-6725 GCA_050257515.1 Acidobacteriota bacterium
GCAGACGCGGCCGGCGAAGTACGAAGAGGTCGAGGTCAGCGTGCCGCCGATGATCCGCGCGGCGAAGGTGGCCGAGGAGGAGAAGAAGATCCTCGAGCGCGCGGCCGAGCCACATCACCACTGGCACCGCACGTGGGAAGGCCTGCCGGCGTTCTTCACGGTGATGACCGCGGCCGCGGTGATCGTCGCGTCGCTGTTCGAGATCCTTCCGACGTTCCTCATCGGCGGCAACGTGCCGACGATCAAGACCGTCAAGCCGTACACGCCGCTCGAGCTCTACGGCCGCGACATCTACCTCCGCGAGGGTTGTTACAACTGCCACTCGCAGATGATCCGTCCGTTCATCGACGAGACCGTCCGCTACGGCCAGAACGGCCAGCCGGCCGAGTACTCGCGCGCCGGCGAGTTCATCTACGACCACCCGTTCCAGTGGGGCAGCAAGCGCACGGGGCCCGACCTCGCGCGCGAGGGCGGCAAGCGCGACGAGCTGTGGCACCTGCGCCACCTCGAGAACCCGCGCGCGACGTCGCCGGGCTCGGTGATGCCGAGCTACCCGCACTTGCTCACCGACGACATCCCGTTCGACGTGCTGCAGAAGCGCGTCGACGTGATGGCGATGCTCGGCGTGCCCTACGACGCGCAAGCGCTCGCTCACGCCGACACGCTCGCGCACCAGCAGGCGCTGAAGTACGCGACCGAGCTCAAGACCGAGGGCGGTCCGGCGGGCATGGAGAACAAGGAGGTGATCGCGCTGATCGCGTACCTCCAGCGGCTCGGCCAGGACATCAAGATCGCCAAGCTCTCCGAGGATCCCGCGTACCCCGCGGTCAGCGCGACGTCGGCGTGCGATCCGAGCGCGCCACCCGGCGCCAACTCGGCGCTGCGCGCGTGGATGGACGGCGCCGAGATGCCGGCCGAGCCGAAGACGCCGGAGCCGCCGGTCGATACCGCGCGCGGGACCGAGCTGTACAACAGGCTGTGCGCGACGTGTCACGGCGATCACGGCGCCGGCGACGGCCCGACCGCGAAGCAGCTCGCACACCCGCCGGCGAACTTCACCGAGGGCACCTACGAGCTGCGCACCACCGAGCACGAGTCGCTACCGGTCGACGCCGACATGTTCCGCACGATCTCGCGCGGCGTGCACGGCACGGCGATGCCGCCGTGGGGCACCGTGCTGTCGGAAGCCGATCGCTGGCAGCTCGCCGCGCACCTCAAGACGCTGTCGAAGGAGTTCGCCGAGGACACGGCGCCGCCGCCCGTCGCGGTGACGCCGCCCGAGGAGACGCCCGAGCGCATCGCGCACGGCAAGCAGCTGTACACGAGCGCCGGGTGCGCGAGCTGCCATGGGCCGAACGGCAGGGGCGACGGTCCGGCGGCGTCGGCGCTGCGCTACAAGTCGGGCGCGCCGGTCACGCCGCGTGACTTCACCGGCGACCGCTTCCATCGCAGCTCGCGGTTGCGCGACATCTACATGACCGTCTTCACCGGGCTCGACGGCACGCCGATGGGCTCGTTCGCGAAGGTGCTCCAACCAGACGAGCTGTGGGACGTCGCGATGTACGTCCACAGCTTGGTCCCCAAGTTCGTCGATGAGCCGTCGGGCCTGCGTTGCCCGGCCGTGCACCTCGACCCAAATCCCGACGAGCTCATCGGTGTGCGCACTCTGATGCGCGAAACCGCCGGGCGGAAGGAATAGGTGTGATGCGCAAGGTGATCCCGTTGTTCGTGTTCTGCAGTGTCGTGGCGGCGAGCGCGCAGGCGTGGGCCGTGCCCGCGTTCGCGCGCAAGTACAAGACGTCGTGCACGACGTGCCATACGATCTTTCCCAAGCTCAATCCGTTCGGCGAGCAGTTCCGGCGCAACGGCTATCGCTTCCCGGGGATCGACAGCGACGTCGTCAAGGCCGAGCCGATCCCGCTCGGCACCGACGAGCAGAAGAAGCAGTTCCCCGACGCGGTGTGGCCGGCGACGCTGTCGCCGTTCCCAGCGTTCGCGTTCGGCTTCGTCGGCGCGGCGGTCGTCCATCCCGACAATGGCTCGAGCGACGCGGTCGCGAACAACGGCAACGTGTTCAACATGGACCAGCTCGTCGAGGAAGGTCACCTGTGGGCGGCCGGCAGCGTCGATGACTCGATCACGTACTTCGCCGAGATGACGGCCGCGGACGGCGGCATCGAGCTCGAGCAGGCCGCGCTGTACTTCAACGACCTCATCGGTCCCGCGCACGCCGTGAACCTCGCGGTCGGTCGCAGGATCGGCTCGTACACGAGCTTCGGGCCGCACTCGAGCTACTTCGCCGACCTCGGCATGACGGCGGTGCCGGTCACCGGCCTGTACGGGGCGACGAGCGACCCGTTCGTGTTCAACGACAACCACAACGGGATCGAGGTCAACGGCGTCGTCGCCGACTACTTCAACTACTCCGCGGGCCTCGCCGCCGGCACGAACGTCGACTCGCGCAACAGCGCCAACTTCTACGCCCACGCCGGCTACAAGATCGGCGGCGCGACGCTCGACGGCGAGCACACCGACAACGTGCCGCAGGATCTCGACCACGAGCAGGCGGTGACGATCGACGCGTTCGCGTACCGCGCGATCTCGCGGTTCGACGACTCGTCGATGACGCCGGTGCTGACGAAGGACACGTCGCTGACGTTCGGCGGCGCGGTTCGCGCGCAGATGAGCGAGCTCGAGCTCGACGCCGGCGTGTTCTGGCAGACCGACGACCACGTGAATTCGACCGCGCCGACGACGACCACGCTGTCGCAGTGGAACGAGGTCGCCTATCTCGTGTACCCGTGGCTCGTGGTCGGTGGGCGCGTCGAGTTCCTGCGCGTCGCGCCCGACGGCGGCACCGCGGTCAGCGACTTCAAGCTCATGCCGGCGGTCGCCGCGCTCGTGCGGCCGAATCTCAAGCTGACGCTGACCGCTCCGTTCGAGCAGGCGTCGGGCGCGCCGGATGCCGGTTGGGGAGCGGCAGGGCTGTCCGCGGCACCCGCCGATCCGGCAAGCAAGGTCAGCTTCGAGAACGAGTCCCTTCAGCTGCAGCTCTGGGCTGCTTTCTAGGAGTAGATCATGAACAAGTCATCTCTCATGCTCGTCATCGCCGCGGTCGCGGCACCCTCGCTCGCGCTCGCGGACGGCGCGATCACCGGAACTGTCGAGGCAAGGCCGTCGAAGTTCCTCAAGGACACGATCGTCTACGTCAAGCAGCTGCCCGGACCGAAGGGCGAGGCGAAGACGTTCGAGATCGACCAGAAAGGTATGGAGTTCGACCCGCACATCGTGCTGCTCGCGGTGGGCGACACGGTCAAGTTCCACAACCACGACAAGGTCGATCACAACGTGACGTCGCCCGAGGCCAAGTACGACCTCGGCAGCTGGGGCACCGGCGGCACGAAGGAGCACAGGTTCGACGTCGCCGGCGTGTTCAGCCAGGTCTGCAAGATCCACCCCGAGATGCTCGCGTACGTGTTCGTCGGCCAGAACCGCGCCGCGGCGATCGTCGACGACAAGGGCAACTTCACCATCAACGGTGTGCCGCCGGGCACCTACGATCTCGAGATCTGGAATCCCAAGCTGAAGGCGCCGGCGCAGAAGATCACGATCGGCGCCGACGGCAGAGCCGTCGCGCACTTCTCCCTCGCTCGTTAAGGAGACGAAGATGACCCGGCTTTCCGAGCTCGTGGCTGCTCTCACTCCGACGCAGTACGCCGAGATGTCGCTCGTGCTGTTCCTCGCGGTGTTCGCCGCCGTGCTCTATCGCCACGGCGGTAAGCGTCGCGCGGCGGAGCACGAGGCGTGCGCGCGCATGCCGCTCGCCGATGACTCGGGAGGTGACTCGTGACCCCTCCGGTCGACGTCGCGACCGCCGATCACGTCGAGGTGCCCGAGCGCGAGGAGCCGATCGAGGCCGGCGGGCCGCTGTTGGAGCACAGCTACGACGGCATCCGCGAGTACGACAACCCGCTGCCGGGCTGGTGGCGCGCGATCTTCTGGGGCTCGATCGTGTTCGCGGCGGGCTACTGGATCTGGTTCCACGTCGGCCACTGGGGCCGCACGCCCGCCGAGAAGTACCAGATCGCGCTCGCCGAGTACGAGAGCCGGCGCGACATCCGCGAGGCCGCCGAGGCCGCGGCGGTCAACGAGGACATGCTGACGCGCGACTCGACCGATCCGAACGTCGTGTCGCACGGCGCGGCGATCTTCGCGGTGCGCTGCGCGAGCTGCCACGACGCGAGTGGGCACGGCCTCATCGGCCCGAACCTCACCGATCTCTACCAGCTCCACGGCACCACGCGCATGGACATCTTCAAGACCGTGCGCGGCGGCGTGCCCGGCACCGCGATGCCCGCGTGGGGCGAGCAGCTGCCGCCCTCCGACATCCTCGCGGTCGCGAGCTTCGCGATCTCGCTGCGCGGCAAGAACCTCCCGGGCAAGGCGCCGCAGGGCATGAAAGTCGAGCCGTTTCGGTGAGCCACGAGGTGCCAACCGATCGCGTGCTGTCGACGCTGAATCGCGATGGCACCCGGCGCTGGATCCGGCCGAAGCTCGCGCGCGGGCGCTTCCTGCACCGCCGCCAGATCGTCGCGTACACGCTGATCGCGGTGTTCGTGCTGCTGCCGCGCCTGCGGATCGGCGGCCGTCCCGCGGTGCTGATCGATCTCGTCGCGCGCGAGATCGACGTGTTCGGCGCGGTGTTCCGGCCGAGCGATGGCTTCGTGCTCGCGCTGCTCGGCATCGCGGTCGCGGTGACCGTGTTCCTCGTCACCGCGCTGTTCGGGCGCGTGTGGTGCGGCTGGGGCTGCCCGCAGACCGTCTACCTCGAGCACGTGTTCCGCCCGGTCGAGCGCTGGCTCGAGGGCAGTCGCGGCCAGCGCGCGAGCCTGCCGCGCAAGGCGATCAAGTGGACGATCTACGCGGCGCTGTCGTTCGCGCTCGCGAACGTGTTCCTCGCGTACTTCGTCGGCACCGACTCGCTCGAGAAGTGGGTGACGGAGTCGCCGGCCGACCACCCGTTCGGGTTCGGCCTCGTCGTCTTCGTGTCGGCCGGCATGCTCGCCGACTTCGCGTGGTTCCGCGAGCAGATGTGCATCGTCGCGTGTCCGTACGGCCGCCTGCAGTCGGTGCTGCTCGACAAGCAGTCGCTGATCGTCGCGTACGATCCGCGGCGCGGCGAGCCGCGCGCGCCGGCGAAGAAGCGGCTTCCCGTCGTGGAGCACGGCGACTGCGTCGACTGCGCCGCGTGCGTCGCGGTGTGCCCGACGGGCATCGACATCCGCGACGGGCTGCAGATGGAGTGCGTCGGCTGCGCGCAGTGCATCGACGCGTGCGACGCGGTGATGGACAAGCTCAAGCGGCCGCGCGGGCTCATCAAGTACACGTCGCAGGACGAGCTCGCGGGCGCGTCGCGCAAGATCCTGCGCGCGCGCACGCTCGTCTACCCGGCGCTGCTCGCGATCGCGCTCGCCGGCCTGGGCTGGAAGCTCGTGTCGCGCTCGGGCACGGAGGTGTGGATCGAGCGCGTCACCGGGCCGGCGTTCGTCGAGCTGCCGGACGGCCGGATCTCGTCGCAGGCGCAGATCAAGCTCGAGAACGAGAGCGACGCGCCGCGCCGCTACCGGATCGCGCTCGTCGATTCGCCCGGCGCGAGCCTGCGCTCGGCGGATGTGTGGAGCGTCAAGCCGCGCGCGGCGATCGTCGTGCCGCTGATGGTCGACGTGCCGCGCAGCTCGTTCGTGCACGGCGAGCGTGCCGTGCACGTGCGGATCTTCGAGAGCAGCGGGTTCGAGCACATGCTCACCGTGACGCTGCTCGGCCCTGATGATGGAGGTGCGAAGTGACAGCAAAAGCCAGATGGGTCGGCGTGATCGTCGGCCTGCTCGTCGGTAACGTGGCCGCGACCGGCGTGCTGATCGCGGCGTCTCACGACGGCGCGTCGCGCGTGATCCCGGCGTACTACGACCAGGCGATCCACTACGACGACGTGATGGCGCAGGCGCGCCGCAACGTCGAGCTCGGCTGGAGGGTCGAGCTCGCGCCGGACCTCACCGTGCGCGTCCACGATCGCGCGGGCGCGCCGATCGATGACGCCCGCGTGCACCTCGCCGGCTACACGCGCGCATCGGGCGCGCCGGTCGACGCGAACCTCGTGCGCGCAGGCGCCGGCGTCTACCGCGGCAGTGTCGCGCACGGCCGCGGCTGGCAGGACCTGACGGTCACGGTCGCCCGCGGCGGCGACAAGTACGTGGCGCGCGAGGCGATCGAGGCGAGATGACGTTCGTCCTGCTCGCCGGGATCGTCGCGACGAGCGTCGTCGGCAGCGTCCATTGCGTCGCGATGTGCGGGCCGCTCGTCGGCCTGCACGGCGGCGCGCGCACGCTGCGGCTCGCGCTCGTCCACGCGCTCGGCCGGCTCGCGACCTACACGACGCTCGGCGTCGTCGCGGGCGCGGTCGGCAGCGCGATCGATCTGGCGGGCAGGGTGGGGAACGTGCAGCGCGTCGCGACGATCGTCGCGGGCGCGTTCGTCGTCGGGTGGGGGGTGTGGCTCGTGATCGGTGGAAGCAGATCGAGCACGAGCACGAGTACGAGTACGAGCGCGTTCGGAAGCGCGCTCGTGCACCTTCGCACGAGGAGGCCCGCCCGGAAGGCGTGGCTGATGGGCGTCATCACGGGGTTGATCCCGTGCGGGTGGCTGTGGGCGTTCGTCGTCACCGCGGC
>JBLMXA010000817.1:0-5580 GCA_050257515.1 Acidobacteriota bacterium
CGTCGGCCTCGGCGCGCTCGTCAAGGTCGACGACTACTTCTGGTCGTGGCTGGACGTGGCGACCGGCCGGCCGCTGCACTGGGTGACCGACGAGTACGCGACCGACGGCCAGCACAAGGAGAAGACCGATGCCGACCTCGCCGCGCGCAGCGGCGACACGGTGCCGGTGAAGTTTCACCTCGACAACGACGCGCCGGCCGACGAGCCGCAGCACGTGTCATTCCCCGACGTGTGGGACTACAACTCGTTCCTGATCGCGCTGCGCAGCTGGGAAGGCGCGCCCGGCACGTCGGTCGTCGCCGAGGTGTTCCGCAGCCGCTTCCTGTGGCACGTCGAGATGAAGATCCACGGCAAGGACAAGCTCGTCACCGAGCTCGGCGAGCTGCCGGCGCTGCGCTTCGACGGCCACACGTACAAGCTCGGCCGCGACGGCCACAAGTGCCCCGGCGCCGACGAGCGCGACTTCTCGGTGTGGATCAGCGACGACGACGGCCGCGTGCCGCTCAAGGTCGTCGCGAAGACCGACTACGGCGACGTCGAGCTGAACATCATCGACTACCAGCCGGGCAACGGGCAGCGGCTGCGCAAGTGAAGTGGTTGCTCGTGCTCGCCGCCTGCGGCGGCGCGGCCGCGAAGCCGTCGCCCGTGCTCGAGAACCGCGGCGGCGTCGCCGACACGCGGCCGGGCGAGATCGAGGGCGAGATCCACGACGCGAAGACCGGCGAGCCGCTCCCCGGCGTGACGATCGTCGTGACGCGCGACGCCGACGTGCGCGGCACGCAGATCAGCGACGCCGAGGGCTACTTCCGCGTGCGCGGACTCGCGCCCGATCGCTATCGACTCGAGCTCTACTACGGCGACGAGACGCTTCACATCACCGACGTGGTGGTCGACCGGGGCCAGACCGCGACGGCCGACTGGAAGCTCGAGCAGACCGCCGCCGGCGACGTGGTGCGCGCGACGTGGCACCCGTCGCCGCCAAAGCCGCACCACGCGCCGCGGATGTCCGCTGGCCACGGCGCGATCGTCGGCGTCGTGACGACGAAGCACGACCGTTCGCCGCTGCGCGGCCTCGGCATCGTCATCCGCCGCGGCGACGGCCTCAAGGCCGCGGTGACCTCGGACCACCGCGGCGACTTCTTCTTCGACGACCTCGTCCCCGGCGACTACACCGCGGTGTTCGACGCGCCCGCCGGCGCGACCGGCGCGCTCGGCACGCTGCACGTCACCGCGGGCCAGATCACGAGCGCGGATCTAACGATCGAGCTACCTGACTAACCCGCCACCTGGCGGCCCCACTTGTCCATGCGGCAGCCGCAGTCGCCGCACGTGCGGCCACCCCACGCGGCTTGTTCGACGCTGTGTGGAGCGCGCACGACGCCGCCGCGCTTGCTCCCGCACTTGGGGCACGCGAGCGGCCGCAGGTTGATGCCCCAGCGGCCCGAGCGGCGCGCGGTGTCGCGAACGACAAGCGCGAGCCCGAGGACGAGCAGCGCGGCCACGACGATGTCGACCGCGAGCTCCACGCGTGGCTAGCCGGTCTTCCCGCCCTTGGACTTGAACTGCTTCTCGCCCTTCCCCATCACTTCCTTCTCGTAGTAGTCGGAGCACGGGACGCCCGAGCCCTCGGCCGTCTTCAGCTTCTCGTCGATGATCGACTTGAAGCTGTCCTTCGGCAGCGCGCCGCCGAGGTGCGTGCCGTTGATGAAGAACGTCGGCGTCGAGTTGACGTGGAACTTGGCCAGCTCGGCCATGTCGCCCTGGATGCGCTGCTGGCACTCCGGGCTGTCCATGTCCTTCTTGAACTGGTCCATGTTCAGGTGGAGGTCCTGCGCGATCTTGTTGATGCTGTCCTCGCCGAGCTTCGACGGGTCACGCGCCTGCTGGTACGGCAGGTACGCCTTCTCCCACCAGTCGTGCTTGAACTCGACGAACTTGCCCTGCTTGGACGCCGCGCAGCCGGCGAGGTGTGCCTTCTGCACGACCTGCGGGTGCACGACCATGTTCTTGTAAACGACGCGAACCTTGCCGTTGTACTCCTTGACCAGCTCCTCGAGGGTCGAACTGACCCTCTGGCAGTAGGGTCAAGCAAAGTCCCAGGCTTCCACCACGGTCACGCAGGCGCTGTTGGGGCCCTCGACCTGACCACCCTTGACGTCGGGCTCGACGCTGACCGCGAACACCGCGTTCGGATCGGGCTCGCTCTCCTCCTGGGCCTGCTGCTGCTGCTTCTGCTGGTTGTAGACCTTCTGCAGGAACTCCAGCGCCTCGTGGTACTTCGCGTTCTCGTCCTCGAGCTTCTTCACGCGGGCTTCGAGGTCGCCGCCGCCACCGCCGCCGACCGACTTGTCGAGCTTGGACTCGTTCTGGCACCCGAAGAGCAGCGCGCTCGCGAACAACACGGAAGCAACCGATCTCATGCCCGGCATCTTGCCGACCAAAACCTCTGGGAGCAAGCGAACATTCCGTTCAGTCACACGAAGTGCTGGTCGGCCACGTGGTGACCACGATGCGCCCGCCACCGCCGCCGCCACCGCCGCGACCGTTCTGCGTCGGAGAGGTCGAGCTCCCCGGCGCGGTCGTCAGCGTGCCGGTCCCGACGATGTACGCGAGCCCGCCGCTGCGACCTGCGTCACCCCCGGAGCCGCCGGTCGCCGGGTTGTTGTCGCCGAGGTGGCCATCCTGACCCGCGGTGTTCGGGCCGCCGCCCGAGCTCGCGTTGTCGCCCGAGCTTCCCGCGCCGCCGTTCGCGCGCGCGACTCCCGAGGAGCCGAGCGAGGGCAGCGCCGGCGCGACGAGCAGGATGCCGCCGCCCGCGCCGCCGCCGTTGCCGCCGCCGGTGGTCGCCGGGCCGCCGCCGCCGCTCGCTGCGACGATCGATCCGGTGTCGATCGTGATCGTCGTCGCGGCGCTGATCTCGAGCGCGCCGCCGCCGCCGCCGACCATCGATGAGCCCGGCGTCGCGCCGCCGGCGCAGCCGCCGCGCAGCGGGGTGAGCCCGATCGATCCGTTCGCGTTGCCACCGTTCGTCGTGTTCCAGCCGCCCTGGCCGCCGGCGGTGCCGAAACCGCCGCCGCCGCCGCCCCAGCCCGACGAGCCTGCCTGGCCGAGGCCGCTCGCCTGATCCGCGCACGCGCTCGGCGAGCCACCGGGACCCGGCGTCGCACCGCTCGCGCCCGCATCGATGATGCCGCCGCTCGTCATCTCGACGGGGCCGGCGACGAGCAGCACGATCGGCTTGTCACCGACGAGCTTCAGGATGTGGCCGTTCGACACGGTGAGCCCGCGCAGCCGCACGACGAGCACCGTCGGCCCCGCGCTCGCCTGCGCGACGCCGTTCGCGAGCGCGGGCGTGCCGAGATCGCAGCTCGTGCTCGACACCGTGCCCGTCGTCGAATCGATCGTCGTCGTGCCGCCGCTCGTGCAGCTCCAGACCGGCGCGGTCAGAAAGCTCGCGGCCCACGTCCCCGGGTTGACGTTCACCGACGGAGGCAGCGTGTGCATCGTGCAGCCGCTGCCGCCGCCGTCGGGCGCGTCGATCATCGGCGGCGCGTCGGGTGCGTCGAGCGGCCCGGTCGCGTCTACCGGGCTCGAGCCCTGATGGAAGCCGCAGCCGCCGAGCGCGAGCGCGAGCACCCCGATGCGCACGCGCCGATCATACTCCCCTCCGGCGGAGGTCCGTCACGTCGATGCGGCGGTCGACGAGCGCCTGCTCGAAGCGGTCGGGGCCGAGCCGGCGCCACGTCTGATACTCGGTGTCGCTGATCGGAAACACCTGGGCGAGCGTGATCGCGGGTGGGCCCTCGTCCAGGGGTAGCTCGAGGTGCCACGCGCGCGGTGACTGTACGTAGACGTGCGGCAAGCGCTGCGACAGCTCGCCGGCGGCGAGCGCGCCGACGACGTCGCGCACCATCGTGCCGGGCTGCGGGAAGAACCCGGTCTCGGTGAGGTGGAACGCGAGGTTCGCGAGGATCTTGCCGCACACCTCGAGATCGATCGTCGAGCCGAGCACGAGCTCGACGCGCGGCCGCTCGGGCTCCTTCCACGTCGCGTTCGACAGCCCGACCGTGACGAACGTCCACTGCCCGAACGCCGGCTGGTTCGCGATGCGGCCGACCTCGATCGATCGCGTGTCGTCCGCGGCGTGGCGATACGATCGCTTCGAGAACGCGCCGAACGCGCGCTGCAGGAGCTCCGCCGCGTGCGTCGACACCTGCAAAAAGCCCGCGAGCTGCGGCACCGCCTGCGCCATCGCGAGCCAGCTCGGCTGCAGCGCGAGCGTGCGGCGCAGGTAGTTCTGCGCGACGACCTTGTTGCCGATATCGGCGTGTGCGAGCGCGCCGCCCCACAGCGCGGTCGCGCTGTCCGGACGCAGCCCGATCGCCTGATCGAACGCGCGCGCGGCCTCGTGCGGGCGCGCCATGCACAGCAGCGCGTGACCGAGCCCCTTCCAGCCGAGCGCGTGCTGCGGGAACACGGTGACCGCGCGCTCGAAGCGCGCCGCCGCATCGGCGTAGCGCTCGGCTCGGAACAGCTCGTGCGCCTCCGCGACGAGCGCGTCCGCTGCGGCCTGGCTCATTCGCTTCGCTCATTTCGCCAACGCGCTTCGCGCGCAGCTCTCGATCTCATCTTGGCCAAGGGAAGTATCACGAGATCGATCTGCTATGCTCGCGCGGTCATGAGTGCCGCCGTCGGAGCAGATGTCGAAGCTTTGTGCAGCAAGTGCGGCGATGTCTGGCACGTCGTGGTCGCCAAGGTCGGCGCGCAGATCGTCAAGGTGCAGTGCAAGCAGTGCGGCGGCTATCACCGCTACAAGTCGCCGCATGGCGCGCCGAAGGAAGTGCGCCAGCCGTCGATGTTCGCGCCCAAGGCGCCGCGCGCGGCGTCGTCCTCGCCGAAGGCGCCCGTCGAGCGCTTCGAGAAGCCGACGGTCGCCGCCGATCTGACGAAGCCGGTGCGCACGTATCGCGCGAGCGAGCGGTTCGAGGTGGGCGAGCGCGTCGAGCATCCGAATTTCGGTCAGGGAGTGGTCGAGGTCGCCGAGCCCGGCAAGATCACGGTGTTCTTCGGGACCGGACGCCGCGTGCTCGTGCAGGCCAAGGAAGGTGCGACCGGCGGCGGATTGTCGCGCCCCAAGCCTTTCGATCATTCGAACACCGCAGGTGGTAAACCCGTCGGCGAGAGCTGACATGGCACGCAAGAACGGGTGGCTCGGGATCACGATCGTCGTCGGCGGGATCGTCGTCGCGCTCGCGGGTACCTGGTACTGGAGGCACGCGCAGCCGAAGGCCGGCGCGGTGATCGACACGCTCTCGCTCGGCGAAGGTCGCACGGTCGTCGTGCGCGCCGAGGACGGCGGAAATCGCAGCTTCCTCGAGCTGAGGAACGGCGACGACCTCGTGTGGCAGGCGTTGATCCCGCACTACGCCGGCTCGCCCGGCCGCCCGGCGATCGCGTGGAGCTCGCACATCCTCACCGTGCGCGTCGAGCGCGACGGCAAGGCCGAGGTGTGGGCGCTCTCGCTCGGCGACTCGGAGAAGGCCGGCCAGTACCACTTCGCGAGCGAGCACCAGCCGATCC
>JBLMXA010000818.1:0-7368 GCA_050257515.1 Acidobacteriota bacterium
CGTGCAGGCGCTGCGCGCGGCCGCCGAGGCGCTGCCGGCGCGCGTCGACGCCGCGCTCGCCGCGTTCCTGTTCGACGACGCGGTCGCCGCGATCGTCGAGCTGCTCGACGCCGCGAACGCCGCGCTGGAGCGCGCGCAGCCGTGGCGGGTCGGCCGCACCGATACCGCCGCTGCCGCCGCCTCGCTCTACGCGCCGCTCGAGGCCGCCCGCGTCGCGGCCGGCGAGCTGTCGCCGTTCGTGCCGGGCGTCGCGAACGCGATCGCCGCGCGCCTCGGCGCGACCGATCTCGCGCCGGGCTGGGGCCTGCTGCCGCCCGGCCGCGAGCTGCGTGCCGGTCCGCCGCCGCTGCCGCGCCGCAAGCCGAGGCGATAGGGCGATCCGCGGTGTCTCGCGCGGATGCTGTGCTGTGCTGTGCTGTGCAGGTGCAGGTGCAGGTGCAGGTGCAGGTGCAGGTGCGGTGCAAGAACGGAGCTTGTGGCGAGGGAATCGAAGCGTGAGTCCAAAATATCGGCGAAATCAATTGACAGCGAGTCCACTCGTTGCTATCGAGACAGCATGCGCAGGCGTCACGTCCAGCAGGAGCTGCGCTTCTCGAAGAGGGGCGGCAAGCAGAAGCGCGCCGGGCGGCCGGCCAAGGGCCCGCGCCCGAGCGAGCGGCACAAGAGGCGCACGCCGTTCAAGGCAAGCGAGCCGATCCACGTCGTGATTCGCGCGACGCCAGAGGTCGGCAACCTGCGCCGGCGCGACATCTACCACGCCGTTCGCAAGGCGCTGGTGACGTCGTTCAAGGACGACCGCTTCCGCATCGTCCACATCAGCATCCAGGGCACGCACGTCCACCTGCTCTGCGAGGCGCACGACCGCATGGCGCTCGCGCGCGGCATGCAGGGGTTCCAGATCTCGGCGGCGAAGCACATCAACGCCGCGATCTCGAAGGGCCGCTCGACGCGCAGGCGCGGCAGCGTGTTCCCGGATCGCTATCACCCGGAGATCATCACGAGCCGGCGCCGCGCCCGGCACGCGCTCGCGTACGTGCTCAACAACTGGCGCAAGCACAAGGAGCACCGCGCGCCGCTCTGGCATGACCACCGCGTCGATCCGTTCTCGAGCGGGCCGAGCTTCGAAGGCTGGCGCGACGTCGGCGAGGCGCTCGACGTGCTTCCCGATTCCTACGAGCCCTTGCCGGTGTGGCATCCGAAGACGTGGCTGCTCGCCGAGGGCTGGAAGCTGTACGGCCTCATCGGCACTACGGAGACACCGGGACGGAAGCGCGTGCCCGAGTTCGCCGACTAGCGAGCACCACGAAAGCTTAACGTTGCAGCTGCACCGGCCGGGTACGCTCGATCCGTGCACGGACTGGCGGTGCTGACGCTGGTGGTCGGTTGTGCGGCGGCGCCCGAGCATCGCTGCGTGCAGATGGTCGCCAGTTACGACTCCGCGAGCGCGTTGCTGCCGCTCGCGCTCGACGCAGCGCGCGCACAGCACCTCGACATCGCGGCACTCGACACCGCGCGCGGGGCATTCGCGGCGATCGACGATTCCGCCTGCGCCGCGGTTCGCGTGGTCTACGTCGTCAACATCGAGCCGTTGAAATACGCGCGGCAGTTCCGCTACGTGCGGGTGCGCGGGAAATATGTCGCGATCGGTGTGACGCCTCTCGCATTCGCTGGCGGGCGCGAGCTGCCTCGGGTACCAGCCGCTGCCGACGCGCGCGCCGAGCAGTTACTGCTCGCGATCTACGATCGCACGCGATCGGAACGCGAGCTGTTCTAGACTCGCACCGTGCAGCTGTTCGGCACCCCGCTGTCGCACTTCACGCGCAAGATCCGCATCCTGCTCGGCGAGCTCGGCGTGCCGTTCGAGCTGGTGCGGCCCGAGAGCCTGCTCGCGACGACGAGCGACGCGTATGCCGACCACCCGCTGATGCGCGTGCCGACGCTGATCGACGGTGACGTCCGGCTCGTCGAGTCGGATCACATCGCGCGGTACGTCGTCGGCAAGCACGACCCCGGCGATCGGTTCGGCGTGCGCAGCGAGGACGTCGGCGACCTGAACCGGCTCGCGGTCGTCAACGGGATCATGGCGAACGAGGTCGTGCTGATCCTCGCGAAGCGCGGCGGCTTCGGCGAGCTCGACAGCGTCGCGTACTTCCGCAAGCTCGCCGCCGCGATCGACAGCGGTCTCGCGTGGCTCGATCGCACGCTCGATCCCGACGCGCCGGCGTTCGATTACCGCGACATCGCGACGATCTGCATGTGGCAGCACCTGCGGCACTACCAGCTCGTGCCCGGGC
Source organism: Acidobacteriota bacterium (assembly GCA_050257515.1). Taxonomy (GTDB): domain Bacteria; phylum Myxococcota_A; class Polyangia; order Haliangiales; family Haliangiaceae; genus JABFXX01. The sequence goes on from JBLMXA010000818.1 coordinate 2,295, forward strand.
TCGACCGCCACGCACGGATCGCGGCGCGCGTCGCGCGGTTCGCGGAGCGCCCGGCGGTCGCGACCACCGCGCCCGCTCGTCAATCGTGCTCGAAGTCGCGGTGCTGGCGATCCGGCAGCAGCAGCAGCGCGACGACGCTCACCGCGCCGCAGCCGGCCATATAGATCGCGACCGCGGTCGCGCTGCCGTAGGTGTGCATCAGGTACGTCGCGACGAGCGGCGCCGGCCCGCCCGACGAGATCGACGCCAGCTGGTAGCCGAGCGACGCGCCGCTGTAGCGCAGCTTCGCCGGGAACGCCTCGGCGATCACCGCCGCCTGCGGCCCGTACTGCAGGTCGTGGATCGGCAGCGCGATCACGATCGCGACGAACGCGAGCGCCACGCTGCCGGCGTCGAGCAGCGCGAAGTAGCCGAACGGCCACACGACCATCAGCGCGCAGCCGGCGAGCACGACCCGGCGGCGGCCGACCCGATCCGAGAGGTGCCCGGACAGCGGGATCGTGACCATCGACACCGCCGCGGCGACGAGCACCGCGGTGAGCACGTCGCCGCGCGCGAGGTGCAGCGTGCCGGTCGCGTAGGTCAGCACCCACACGGTGAACACGTAGAACGGCGCCTGCTGGCCGGTGCGCAACAGCGCGGTCAGCAAGACCTCGCGGCCGTTGCGGCGCAGCACCTCGCGCACCGGCGCGCGCTCGAGCGCGCCGGCATCGCGCACGCGGGCGAACGCCGGCGTCTCGTGGATGCCGATGCGGATCCACAGCCCGATCGCGACGAGCAGCGAGCTCGCGAAGAACGGCAGCCGCCACGCCCAGCTCGCGAACGCCGGGCCGCCGGCGACCGCCGTCGTCAGCGTGACCGCGCCGTTCGCGAGCAACAGGCCGGCCGGCGCGCCCCACTGCGGCCAGCTCGCGGCGAACCCGCGGCGGTGCTGCTTGGACCACTCCGCCGCGAGCAGCACCGAGCCGCCCCACTCGCCGCCGACCGCGATGCCCTGCAGCACGCGCGCGACGGTGAGCAGGATGCCGCCGGCGGGGCCGATCGTCGCGTAGCCCGGGATGAGCCCGATCGCCGCGGTCGACGTGCCCATCAGCACGAGCGTCGCGATCAGCGACGCCTTGCGGCCGATGCGATCGCCCATCGGGCCGAAGATCGCGGCGCCGAGCGGCCGAGCGAGGAAGCCGCCGAAGTACGTGCCGAACGACAGCAGCATCCCGGTGTAGCGGTCCTCGCCGGGGAAGAACGCCTGCGGGAACACCAGCGCGGCGACGACACCGTAGAGAAAGAAGTCGTACCACTCGATCGCGGTGCCGACCGCCGACGCGATCACCGCGCGTCGGACGTGCCGCGCGCGCTCCGGATCCTCGCTCACATGGCGATGCTACCTGAAGGTGCCGACCACCACGCGAGCCGGGCGCAACACGCGACCCTCGAACACGTATCCGGGCTGCAGCTGGTCGACGACGATGCGATCGTGTGCGGCATCGCCGACCGGCAACGTCGCGATCGCGTCGTGAATCTGCGGGTCGAAGCGCTGGCCCTTCGCGTCGATGCGCTCGGCGCCGTACTTGTCGAGCACGCGGTCGAGGTGCGCGCGCACCATCCACACCGCCTCGACGAGCGGCGGATCGCCGTCGGGCTTCGCGGCGGCGAGCGAGCGATCCAGATCGTCGAGGACCGGCAGCAGCTCGGCGACGAGCTTGCCGCGCACCTCCGAGTACACGCGGTCGGCATTGCGCTGCACGCGCGCCTCCGCGGCCTCGAGGTCGCGCAGCGCACGGCGCAGCGAGTCGCGATCTGTCTGGTCCTGGTCGAACGCCTCCATCGCGGCCAACGTAGTCACGATGCCCGGCCGCGCAATCCAGAGATTCTCCGATCAGGGGCTCTCGGCAGGTCCGATCGAGATGTAGCCTGCACGATCGGCGAGGTTCGCGTGCGTCGCGGTGATCCACGCCGGCGCGAGCGCGAGCTTGTAGATGCGGACCTCGTCGAGCAGGCCGTGGAACACGTCGGTCGGGTTGCCGAGCTGGAGCGGCGAGCTGTTCGACAGGGTGAGCACGCCGGAGATCGCGACCGACGACACCTGCACGCCGTCGACGTACGAGCGGAACCGTCCCGCCGCGCGATCGACGACCGCGGTCAGCTGGTGCCAGCCGCCGAGCAGCAGGGTCTCCTGGCCGTACGTCGTCTCGTCGACGACCGTGCCGTCGGAGATCCCGGCGTTCCACGCCGACGTGCCGAGCTCCATGTCGTAGCCGGGCTCGGGCAGCGACGAGCCGCCCTTCCACAGCGGGATGTCGAACGTTCCCGCGCTCGCGGTCACATCGACCCACACCTCGTACGAGAACGAGCTGGTGCCGAAGTCGAGGCTGCCGTCGCTCGGGTCTGCCACGCCCATGTGGTCGTCGACGCCGTCGTACGCGCGCGCGCCGCCCGCGATCCCGGTCGCGCTCGTCGGCGTCGTCGCGGCGGTCGGCGCCGACACGTCGTGGCCCGCCGCGCTGTCGGGCTCGCTCGTGCCGGCCGCGCTCATGTGCCACACGCCGGCGTACGTCGCCGCGTCCCACGGGCTCGTGCGCGTCGCCGCCGGGCCGCCCCAGTACATGTACGCGACGTTCGAGCCCGGCGCGATCGTCATCGCGAACCACGCGTCGAGCGCGCCGCTCGCGGACAGCGCGACGACCTCCGACGGCAGCACGCTCGTCGCGTCGGCCGCGGTGAACACGACGTCGCTGCCGGTCGAGCCCGCGAGGTCGGCGTCGGCGGTCTCGATCAGGCTGACCGGGAAGCGCGCGAGCGCCAGGCTCGACACGATCGTGATCCGCTTGCGGTGCGCGTAGCCGGCGAGCCACGCGCCCGCCGGTGCGTCGGCCGCGCTCGCGGTGTCGGCCGGCGCGTCGGGTGCGACCGCGGTGACCTCGCACGTGTGGGTCGCCGGCGAGCACACGAGCCCGCTCGGGCACGCTCCCGGATCGCACGGGCTGCCGGCCGGCGGCGTCGGCGCGTAGCACGCGGCTAGCGTCGCGAGCGCGAGGGCGCGGAGCACGCCCCATGATCGCACACGCGGCGGCGCCGCGGGAACGCGAACAGCACGACGACGAGCAGCGCACCCGCGCCACCACCGCTGGCGTTGCAGCCGCCGCTCGCGGCGTTGTCACCGGTCCCGGCATCGCTGCCGCCGTCGCTGCCAGTGCCACTGCCGCTGCCGCTGCCCGCCGAGCCGTCGCCGGGCTGCAGATCGATCAGCGCCTCGATCACGTCGTCGGCCGGGCCGCCCTGGCCGGTGTCGCTGAACCACGCGACGCCCTCCTGCACGAGCCCGAAGTACTCCTTGTAGGTGCCGGGCACGCACGCGGCGCCGGTCGGGCCGTGGAACGCGAACTCGAAGGTGCCGTCGGCGCCCGGCGCGACCGTGCCGGCGATCGCCGCCGCGCGGTTCGGCGCGATCCAGTCGCTGCCCGCGAAGATGCTCGCGCGATCGCGCTGCTGCGTCGTGCCGAGCCGGGTGTTGCTGTCCCACGTCTTCGTGCCGAGGTTCTTGAGCGTGATCTTCGCGGGGATCGTCTCGCCGCACTTGATCGTCATCGCCGGCGCCGACGCGAGCGGCCACGACTGGCTGACGTAGTGGGCGCTGAACGCGATCTGGCCGTACGCGGCGAGCACCGCCTTGGCGTACGACACGCGCTGCGTCGAGTCGCACGTGCCGCAGATCTCGTAGCGATCCTGGAACGCGACCGTCGCGTCGGTGACGTTGGTCGTCGCCGTGAGCTGCGAGTAGCCGTAGCCGATGTTCGTCAGCTCGTACCAGATGAACTCGAGCTGGAGGTTGAGCGAGCCCGACGACTCGCCTTGCGTGCCCGCGTACCACAGCACGTTGTCGTGGCTGCTCGTGTCCCACCGGCCGCCGACCGACCACTGCGCGATGCCGCGGCCTGGGCCGCCGCCGTACTGCACCGACGCCGGGTTCACGCCGGACTCCTGATCGAGGTTGCCGACGATGCCGGCCGCCTGGAAATTCGTCAGGCCCTTGGCGACGAAGAAGTCGAACGCGGGCTTGTCGTTCGCGAACGCGGTCGTCGCCGCCTGTTCGGTGTCGGCGACCTCGGGATCGCTCGCGTCGTCGAGCTGCGCGACGCAACCGGCGAGCGCGGTGATGGCGACGAGCGAGATCAGCCTCATGCCGGCCATGCCTCAGCAAGCTGCTTGCCACGCCGGCGGCACGCGATTCCGTGCGGTTAGCGAGCGAGGAGAGCACGCCCGTGTGAAACCAGCCGTGGGCACTCCTGCCGCGCGGTCACTGCATCTCGAACGCGCCGCTATCGCACGCCTCGGTGGGCGGCTTGCTCGGCGCGGGGCGTGGATAGCCGCGCTCGTCCGTCGACGGGCACTGCGCGGCGACGCCGGCTCCGATCGCGGGCGAGCCGAGCCGCAGCGCGATCGTGGTGTCGAGCCCGCCGTTGTCGGCGAGCCCCGCGGGATCGAGCAGCGGATCGGTGTTCACGCGATCGCCGGGGCCCGTGAAGTACGCGGCGCAGTTGCCGCCGGTGTCGCCGAGCAGGTTGCCACCCAGCGACGTGATCGTCGTCGTGAGGTCGCGGCGGTTGCAGTTGTTCTGGCTGCCGCTCGAGTCGGTGTTGAACGCGACGAGCGTGTTCGACACGGTGTAGTGGCACGGCGCGCTGTACTCGTAGAGGCCCGCGGAGTCGGTCGTGGTGTTCGTGTTCGACACGATCGTGTCGTTGACGAGCGTGTAGACGCCGCCCGGGGTCGCGAGCGTGCCCGCGGTGGTCGCGGTGTTGCCCGCGAGCGTCGAGTTGACGAGCTCGAGCGTCGTGCCGGTCGTGATGTGCGAGAACGATCCCCACGCGGCGCTGTTGCCGGTCGCCGTGCACGCGCGGACGGTGATCGTCGTGCCGGCGCCCTCGCCATCGATGACGCCGCCCCAGCCGCCGCAGCAGCCGCCGAACGACGTGTTCTGCGCGAACGCGGACGTCTCGATCGTCGCGGCCGCGCCGTTCGCGATGTAGAACGCGCCGCCCGAGCCCGCCGAGGTGTTGTTCGTGAACGAGCACGC
>JBLMXA010000819.1:0-4368 GCA_050257515.1 Acidobacteriota bacterium
ACGCGCCAGCGCCGCCCGCGCAGGCCGCGACGAGCAGCGGCGGCGGCACGATCGCCGAGGCGCAGCCGGTGCCCGATCGACCGGGCCTCGGCACGTCATACGGCGAGCAGGTGTACGCGCCGATCAGCTTCGCGCCGTTCACGCGCGCGTCGAGCTCGCCATGGGCGATGGTCGTCCTGCACTACAACGATGCCGAGGGCGTCACCGCGCACGCCGAGTACCTCGGCGCGCAGCCGCGGCCGCTCGAGGTGCCGGCCGGCGACGGCTCGCTGTCGGTCGCGCTCGTCGACGAGGACGGCCGGACCTTGCCGGGCCTCGAGGCGGCGGGCCGTGCGCTGATCGTCGGCGAGGACGGCGCGCGGTACAAGATCGTCGTCCACAACGCGACGAATGCGCGCTTCGAGGTCGTCGCGTCCGTCGATGGCATGGACGTCATCGACGGCAAGCCGGCAGATCCGAACCGCCGCGGCTACATCGTCGATCCGAGGGAGACGCTGGTGATCGACGGCTTCCGCACGTCGGACGCGAACGTCGCGGCGTTCCGGTTTGGACGGGTCGCGGACTCGTACGCCGCGCGGACGTCGGGTGATCGGGAGGTCGGTGTGGTGGGGCTGGCGATCTTCGCCGAGCGCGGCGCGGTGTGGTCGCGCGCGGAGCTCGAGCGGCGTGACACCGCGGATCCGTTCCCGCAGCGCGGCTACGCGATGCCGCCGCGCTAAGGGGCTGTCCCTCATCGACCACGGTCCGCGTCGGTCGGCCCGCTGCGAGCTGACGAACAGACGATGGCGCGCGCCGTGATCGGCGAGCGCGACTGGGTGTAGCTTCGCCGATCATGATCTACGACAGCATCGCCGACACGATCGGCAAGACGCCCATCGTCCGCATCCACCGGCTCGCCCCCGCCAACGTCACGATGTACGTGAAGGTCGAGTCGTTCAACCCGGGCGGCTCGGTCAAGGACCGCCTCGCGATCGGCGTGATCGAGGACGCCGAGCGCCGCGGCGAGCTCAAGCCGGGCCAGACCGTGCTCGAGGCGACCAGCGGCAACACCGGGATCGCGCTCGCGATGGTGTGCGCCGCGCGCGGCTACCCGTTCGTCTCGATCATGGCCGAGAGCTTCTCGGTCGAGCGCCGCCAGATCATGCGCGCGTTCGGCGCGAAGGTGATCCTGACGCCCGCGGCCGACCGCGCGGCCGGCATGGTGCGCAAGGCCGAGGAGCTCGCGAAGAAGCACGGCTGGTGGCTCGCGCGCCAGTTCGAGAACCCGGCGAACCCGGCGTATCACCGCCAGACGACCGGCCCGGAGATCCTCCAGGACTTCGCGGGCCGGCGGCTCGACTACTGGGTCACCGGCTGGGGCACCGGCGGCACGCTGACCGGCGCCGGCCAGGTGCTCAAGGCCGCGCGGCCCGATCTCAAGGTCGTCGCGGCCGAGCCGAGCGACGCGCAGCTGCTCGCCGGCCAGGAGTGGAAGCCGCACAAGATCCAGGGCTGGACGCCCGACTTCGTCCCGGCGGTGCTCGACCAGAAGGTCTACGACGAGCGCCTCGCGGTGACCGACGCCGAGGCGATCGACGCGGCGCGCGCGCTCGCGCACAAGGAAGGCATCTTCTGCGGCATCTCGTCGGGCGGCACGTTCGCGGCGGCTCGCAAGATCGCCGAGCGCGCGCCGGCGGGCAGCGTGATCCTCGCGATGCTCCCCGACACCGGCGAGCGCTACCTGTCGACCGTGCTGTTCGAGGGCGTGAACACCGGGTCCGACGAGCTCTAGGTCGGCGATCGTTTCGAGCCGCGGCGCGTAACCTCGGCCCGCTCGCGGCGTATGATCGACAGCCGCATGAGCGAGATCCCGGCCAGCGAGATCACACCGCGAGAGGTGTACTTCAACCGCCGTACGTTCCTGCGCGGTGGCCTCATCGCCGCGAGCGCGGCGACCACCGCGGTGCTCTACCGCAAGCTCAACGGCGTCGAGCTCGATGCCACCGCGTTCCCGCCGATCATGGGGGTGGTCAGCGCGCCCGACGACGGCCCGTACCACGCGAGCGATCCGCTGACGCCGCGCGTGTCGATCCTCAACTACAACAACTTCTACGAGTTCACGACGAACAAGGACGGCGTCGCGAAGGCCGCGGCGAGCTTCAAGACCGACGGCTGGAAGATCGCGGTCGAGGGGATGTGCGCGCGGCCGCGCGTGTTCGACCTCGACGACTTCAAGAAGCTCGCGGCACCCGAGGAGCGGATCTACCGCCACCGCTGCGTCGAGGCGTGGTCGATGGTCATCCCGTGGGTCGGGTTCTCGGTCAGCAAGCTGCTCGCGGCGGTCCAGCCGCTCGCGAGCGCGAAGTACGTCGCGTTCGAGACGCTGATGGATCCGAAGCGGTTCCCGAACCAGTCGACGAACGTGCTCGAGTGGCCGTACGTCGAGGGTCTCCGCCTCGACGAGGCGATGCACCCGCTCGCGATCTTCGCGACCGGCCTCTACGGCCAGGAGCTGCCGCCGCAGGACGGCGCGCCGGTCAAGCTCGTCGTGCCGTGGAAGTACGGCTTCAAGGGCATCAAGTCGATCGTCAAGATCACGCTCACCGACAAGCAGCCGGCGACGACGTGGGCCAAGTACGCGCCGAAGGAGTACGGCTTCTTCGCGAACGTCAATCCGCGCCACGATCATCCGCGGTGGAGCCAGGCGACCGAGCAGCGGATCGGCGAGGTCGGCCGGCGGCCGACGCTGATGTTCAACGGCTACGGCGAGCAGGTCGCGAGCCTCTACAGCGGGATGGATCTCGATGCCTACTTCTAAGCTCGTCGATGGCCGCTTCGCGAAGTGGCTCGTCATCGTCAACGGGCTCGTGCCCGCGGCGCTGCTCGGGTGGGACGCGGTCAACCACCAGCTCGGCGTCGACGAGGTCAACTTCGCGATCCTGACGACCGGCATCATCGGCCTCACGCTGCTCGTCGCGTCGCTCGCGATCACCCCGATCCGCAAGCTCACCGGCTGGAACGGGCTGATCTCGATCCGCCGCAACCTCGGCGTGCTCGGCTTCGTCTACATCCTCGCGCACTTCACGATCTTCTTCTGGTTCGATCGCGATCACGACGTCGGCAGCACGCTGCACGAGATCGTCGCGCGCGAGTACCTCTGGTACGGCTTCGGCGCGCTCGTGCTGATGGTGCCGCTCGCGGTCACGTCGACCGACGCGATGGTCAGCCGGCTCGGCGCGCGGCGCTGGAAGCTGCTGCACCGGCTCACCTACGTGATCGTCAGCGCGGGCGTGCTGCACTTCTACCTCGAGCGCAAGAGCGACAAGGTCGCGCCCGAGATCTTCGCGATCGTGCTCGGCGCGTTCCTCGCGTATCGCGTCGTCGGCCACTACCTCGACCTGCGCGGCGAGGTGAAGGCCGCGCGCGACAAGGTCGCCGCCGCGCGCGCCGCCGCGCCGAAGAAGAAGAAGTTCTGGTCGGGCGAGCTGTTGATCGCGCGGATCTTCGACGAGACCCACGACGTCAAGACGTTCCGCTTCGTCAGCCCCGACGGCGGCCCGCTGCCGTTCGAGCACATCGCCGGCCAGTACATCAACCTCCACCTCACGATCGACGGCCGCCGCGTCAACCGCAGCTACACGATCGCGTCGGCGCCGACGCGCGGCGCGTACTGCGAGATCTCGGTGAAGAAGGCGCCGACCGGCTACGGCTCCAAGCACCTGCACGAGACGTGGCGCGAGGGCCAGCGCGTCAAGGTGTCGGCGCCCGCCGGCAAGTTCTACTTCGCCGGCCACGAGAACGAGCGCGTCCTGCTGATCGCCGGCGGCATCGGCATCACGCCGATGATGTCGGTCGTGCGCAGCCTGACCGACCGCGGCTGGAAGGGCGAGATGTACCTGCTGTTCTCGGTCAAGGACGACAAGGACGTCGTGTTCAAGGAGGAGCTCGCGTACCTGTCCGCGCGGTTTGCCAACCTCCACGTCAAGATCCACGTCTCCAACGTCGCCGGTCACGTCACGAGACAGGTGATCGAGAGCTTCGTGCCCGACGCGAAGCAGTGCCGCGTGATGCTGTGCGGGCCCGATCCGATGATGACCGCGATGCGCAAGCTTTGCGTCGAGATCGGCGTGCCCGACGCCGAGATCCACCAGGAGGCGTTCATCTCGACGCCGCCGATGGAGCCCGGCGCGCCCGAGCCCGAGGAGCCGCTGCCCGACGGCGTCGCCGCGAACATCACGTTCGAGCGCGCCGGCAAGAAGGCCGTGGAGACCGAGCTGACGGTGCTCGAGGCGGCCGAGGACTGCGGCGTCGCGATCCCGTTCGAGTGCCGCTCGGGCATCTGCGGCCAGTGCAAGACGCGCCTGATCTCCGGCAAGGTCCACATGGAGG
>JBLMXA010000820.1:0-3913 GCA_050257515.1 Acidobacteriota bacterium
GGCACGTACGGCGGCACGATCACCGGGCGCAGCCGCGCCGCGGCAGCGTCCGCCGCGCGCTCCTCGCGATCCCACTGCGCGAGCCGGCGACGATTGATGCGCCGCCGGCGCCAGAACGCGATCGTCAGCAGCAGCGCGCACAGGATCCACACCGCGAGCCCGATGAGGCCGATCGGCGCGAGCAGGTAGCGGTCGGACAGGCTGTCCTTCCACTCGTCGAACAGCGCGCGCAGCGGCTTGCCGAACGCCTTGACCGACGCCTGATCGAGCGTCGCGCCCTGGCCGATCGCCTTCAGCCACTGGCGGAACGGCCACCGGTTGCCGCGATCGGCGCCGTCGTCCCAGCGGCCGCGCCGCGACAGGTAGCCGACGAAGTCGTAGCTCTCGGCGTAGGCGCGGTTCGCCGGCGCCTCCTCGGCGGGGAAGCTGCCATCGAGCTGCTCGAGCGGCACGATGCCGCCGAACCACGCCATGCCCGCGAGCGTCTCGGTGCGATCCCACGACCACTCGCCGGAGTGCTGATACGCGAAGCCCTCCTGCAGCCAGTGCGGCGCGCGATCGCCGAGGGCGGCGCCGAGCGCGAGGTGCGCGAGCTCGTGGCGCAACGTCGACGACACGTTCGAGACCTGCCCGTTGCGGCGCAGCGCGATCGACACGACGCCGAGGTCCGGATACGCGACGCCGATCGCCCACGAGGGCGCGCCGCGCCCGGCCGGCGCCACCGACGCGAGCGACGACGCGTCGCGGACGAGCTGCACGTGCACCGTGCGCGGCACGGGCAGGTCGGGCAGGTCGGCGGCGATCTTGCCGAGCTCGGCGTCGGCGTCGCCGGCGAGCTCGCGCGCGGTCGACTCGAGCCCCGGCTCGCACGCGACCTCGATGCGTCCCGACGACGCGACCGGCACGAGCGTCGTCGCCCACGCCCGGCCGAGATCGAGCACGAGCACGAGCACGAGCACGAGTGCGAGCTTCAGCTTCATGGGTAATGCAGCGTGACGCGCTGGGTGTCACCGGCCGTGTCGTGCGCGACGATCACGAGCGCGCCGGCGACGACCGCACCCGCGATCGCCGCGTAGACCCACCACTTCGTCGGTGCCTCGCCCTTGCCGTGCGCCGCGCGCTCCTCGCGCGACTCGACCAGCAGCGGCTGGTCCGGATCCGGCGAGCGATCGTTCCACGTGTGCGCGCGATCGACGGCGAGCGCCGCCGCGCGATCGGCCTCCGCGAGCGGCCGCGTACCGTCGGGGCCGCCGACCAGCCGGAGCGGCTCCGCCTCGCCGGCGTGGCCCCACACCTCGACCGTGCCGCCGTGGCGGACGAGCGCGACGCGCGCACCGACCTCGCCGAGCACCGCCGCGAGCTCCTTCGCGGGTGGCACCTTGCCGTGCCAGCCGGCGACCTTCGCGGCGAGCGCCGCGTGCTTGCCGGCCTGATCCGGCATCGCGATCGTCACCGACTTCTGAGAGCGCACCGCGGTGCCGATGACGAAGCCGCGCCGCGTGCCCGACGCCGCCGCGATCACGTGCGGGCCGACGGTGAGCGGCAGCTTCGCCGGCGCGCTGCCGGCCGGCTGGAAGTCGACCCACAGCGCCGCGCCCGGCACCTCGGCGGTGACCTCGAGCTCGACGATGTCGCGATCGGCGGTCGAGTCGACCTCGGGGTACTTCGCGAGCAGCGACGCCGCGACCTCCGCGGTGCCGCCGAGCTCGCGCAGCCGGGTCGCCGCGAGCCGCGCGCCGACGTCGTCCCCCGCGCGGTCCGCGCACAGCAAGACGTACGCCCACGCGCGCGGCAGCTCGCGCGGCGCGATGCCGGCCGCCTGGCGCGCCGCGGAGATCCCGATCGCCAGCTGCGCCGCCGCGGTGGCCTTCGCGCAGTCGAGCTCGCCGAACGCCTGCTTGGCCTGGCTCATCGCGACCGCGAGCGTCGCGTCGTCGGCGGGTTGCGCGATCCCGGCGAGCGCGTCGTCGACGCCGTCGCCGAGCACCGGGTCGAGGCCCGCGGCGACCGCCGCGGTGCCGATCGCGCGGCGCGCGGCGCCGTCGTCGGCGGGGCCGAGATCGATGATCGCGACGCGCTCGTGGCTACCGCGCGCGGACGCGGCGCCGGACGCCAGGATCAAGGCGCAGGCGGCAGCTGCTCGAAGTACTTGTTGAGCGCCCATACATCACGCGCCCGCAGCCCGTCGAACTGCAGGCCGGTCGCCTTGTCGTCGGACCACCGCACGACCGCGCCGACCTCGACCGGCTCGGGCGTGGTCGGAATCGTGAACGCGATCTGGACCTTCTCTCCCATCGACAGCCGGCTGCCCGCCGACACGAGCGCTCCGCCGAGCGAGAGGTTCATCACCGTGCACTCCTTCAGAGCGCCCTGGATCGTGAGCTTGCCGGTCAGCGAGACGACGTGACGGGTCGAAGTACGGCGGTTGTCGGCCACGTCTCATCCTATCAGCATGCATCCGACCCGGGGGCGGCGCACCTAGACCCAAAGCTAGGTCACTGCAGCTTGATATCGATGTACGCCTTCTTGCGTAGCTCCTCGAGCCAGGTCTGCGTGGCCTTGTCGAGCTCCCGGCGGCGCAGCTCGCGCGTGAGCTGCTCCTTCATCTCCGCATACGGCTTGAGCTGGGACTGCTTGATGTCGGTGACGTAGAACACCTCGAGCCCCTGCGCGCCGGTGACCGGACCGCGGACCTCGCCCTTCTCCATCGAGAACACGATCGGCTCCCAGTCGGCCTGCAGGCTGCCGCGCTGGAACCAGCCGAGCTCGCCGCCCGAGTGCTTCGTGCTCTCGTCGTCGGACATGTCCTCGGCGACCTTCGCGAACGGCTCGCCACCCTTGACGCGCGTGATCGCCTTGGCCGCCTTCTCCTTCGCCTGCGCGAGCTCCTGCTCGGTCGGATGCTGCGGCAGCTTGATCAGGATGTGCGCGAGCTGCACCGCGCTCACCGCCTGCGAGCGGCGCTGCAGCTGATCGTAGCGCGCGCGGACGTCCTCGTCGGTGATCTGCACCTTCGGCGCGACGAGCTGGTTGATCGCGCGCAGGCGGAGCAGCTGGCGCCGCAGGTCCGCCTTGTAGTTCTGGAGCGTGTAGCCCTGCGCCGCGAGCGCCTGCTGGAGGCCGGCCTCGTCGAGCTTGTTCTCTTCCTTGATCTGGTCGAGCGCGGCTTGCACCTCGGAGCTGTCGACCTCGATCTTCGCCTGTTCGGCGGCCTGGACGATCAGCTCCTCGTTGACCATGTCGTCGAGCACCTGGCTCGCCAGCTTCGCGAGCCGGCGCTTGCGCTCGTTCGGATCGGCGATCTGCTCGGCCTCGGCCCGCATCGGGACGAGCCGCGCGTCGAGCTCGCTCTGCAGGATCACGTAGTCGTTGACGACCGCGACGACGCGCTCGAGCAGGATCTTCCTGCCCGCATTGGGCGATGGCGCGTTCGGCGACGGCAGGTCTGGCCCCGCGCTCGCAACGCCGACCAGCAAGCACACGACCAGCAGAGACCTCACGGCGGTATGACCTCGCATCTACGGGACCGGTTGCTCGGCGGAGCCGGTGGCGCTGCCCGCGGCCGGTGGCGCGGGAGCGGGGGGTACGAGATCGTGGCCGTGGCCGTCGTCGCCGGTCGCGGACGTGTCGATCCGCACCTTTGCGAGGTTCGCCTCGTCGATCTCGATCTTGGCCTGACCGCGCAGGTTGTCGATGAAGTCCTTCTGCGCCTGGAGCCGCTTCTCGCGGAAGAGCTTGTTGCGGATCTGCGCCTTCGCCTCGTCGAGGCTCTTCGTCATCGCCTTGCGGCGGCCGGTCTGCTTGAGGATGTAGTAGGTGCCGTTGCCGGCATCGACGACGCCCGACACGTCGCCGGTGTTGACGAGCGCGAACGCGGCCTTGACGACGTTCGCCGGCAGGTCCTTGCTCGCGG
>JBLMXA010000821.1:0-5479 GCA_050257515.1 Acidobacteriota bacterium
GATCAGGATGCCCGCGTAGCCCTCGTCGCTGCGCGCGGGATCGTAGTCCTCGAGCTCGGCGTGCGCGCGATCGGCGGCCGCGACGAGGTCCTCGAGCAGCCGTCCGGACGGATCGAAGACCCCGAGGCGCTTGGCCACGACTGCATCATACGACGAATCGTGCGATGCTACCCGCGGGGTAGCTCGGTCATGACCGATCGCGACGAGAAGTCCGACCCCGAGGAAGGGTTCACCGAGGCGACCAAGCGCGAGGGTCAGGCGCCGTCGTCGAAGAGCGTTCGCAGCAAGCTCGAGGCCGCCCCCGCGCAGCTCGCGCGCGGCACGCTGGTCGGCCGCTACGTCGTGCTCGACAAGCTCGGCGAGGGCGGCATGGGCGTGGTCTACGGCGCGTTCGATCCCGAGCTCGATCGCAAGGTCGCGATCAAGGTGCTGCAGGGCAAGGACGCCGGCGGCTCGAGCGGCGGTGACCAGGCGTGGCTGCTCCGCGAGGCGCAGGCGCTCGCGCGGCTCGCGCACCCGAACGTCGTCGCCGTGCACGACGTCGGCTCGCTGCCTGGCGATCAGGTGTTCGTCGCGATGGAGCTCGTCGAGGGCGAGACGATGCGCGCGTGGCTCAAGGCGAAGGAGCGGACGTGGCGCGAGGTCGTGCCGGTGATGCTCGCCGCCGGTGCCGGGCTCGCCGCCGCGCACGAGGTCGGCCTCGTGCATCGAGACTTCAAGCCGGAGAACGTGCTCGTCGGCAAGGACGGCCGCGTCCGCGTGATGGACTTCGGCCTCGCGCGGCTGCGTACCGACGACGCCGACCCGCCGCCGCGGCGCCGCTCGGATCTCCAGGTCGACGCGAAGAGCCCGCTGTCGGCCGAGCTGACGCTCGCCGGGCACGTCGTCGGCACGCCGGCGTACATGGCGCCCGAGATCTACGACGAGCACCCGGCCGACGCGCGCACCGACCAGTTCGGCTTCGGCGTCACGCTGTTCGAGGCGCTGTTTCACCGGCGGCCGTACGACAAGAAGGACCTGCTGCCGTCGCGCTCCGCGCCGCCGCGGCCGGACCTGCCCGGCAAGACGCGCGTGCCGGCGCACCTCGCGAAGATCGCGCTGCGCGCGATCGCGATCGATCCCGCGCAGCGGTTCGGGTCGATGCGCGAGCTGCTCGCCGCCCTCGCGGTCGATCCGTACCGCCGGCGCAAGCACGTCGCGATCGCGTGCGCGGCGGCCGGCACGCTCGCGCTGTTCGGGCTCGGCGGCTACTCGCTGCTCCGCCAGCGCAGCGAGCTGTGCAGCGGCGCCGGCGCGCGGCTCGCCGGCGTGTGGGACGCGCAGGTCAAGGGCGCGGTGCACGCCGCGTTCGCGAAGACGAAGAAGGCGTTCGCCGAGACCTCGTTCGCGGGCCTCGCGCGCGCGCTCGACGCGTACACCGGCGACTGGACGCAGGCGGTCACCGAGAGCTGCAAGGCGACGCGCGTGCGCGGCGAGCAGACCGAGGAGGTGCTGTCGCTGCGCTCGGCGTGCCTCGACTCGCGGCTCGAGGAGGTGCGCGCGCTGTCGAAGCTGCTCGCCGACGCCGACGCCGGGATCGTCGAGAAGGGCGACAAGATCGCGTTCGGCCTCGATCCGATCGCCGACTGCGCGAACGTCGCCGTGCTGCGCGCGCCCGGCCTGCCGCCGCCCGACATCAAGGCGAAGGTGATCGAGCTCGATCGCACGCTCGCCGAGGCGAAGGCGCAGCTGATCGCGGGCAACTACCTGCCGGCGCTGACCAAGGCGAAGGGCACGGTCGACGGCGCGCTCGCGCTGCACTGGGAGCCGATCGCGGCCGAGGCGTACCAGATCCGCGGCGCGGCGCTGCTCGCCGTCGGCAACATGCAGGAGGCCGTGCAGGGCTTCCAGGACGCGACGTGGGCGGCGATGCGCGGCAAGCGCGACGACGTCGTCGCGTTCAACGCGCTGTCGGTCGCGTCGATCATCTCCGACGGGCTCGGCAAGCCCGATCAGGCGCAGGTCTGGGTCGATCTCGGCGTCGCCGCCGCCGCGCGCGTCGGCCCGAGCCCCGGCCTCGAGGCGCGCCGCTACGAGGTCGCGAGCATGGTCGCGGCCGAGAAGGGCGATCTCAACACCGCGGTCGCGCTGTACGACAAGGCGTTCGCCGCCGCGGTCGAGGCGTTCGGCGGCAAGGACGTGCCGGCGCTGTCGTCGATCGAATCCGACTTCGGCACCACGCTGTCGCGCGCGGGCGCCTACGGCAAGGCGCTGCCGCACTACGAGCACGCGCTCGCGCTGCGCGTGCAGAGCGTCGGCGAGGAGCACCCCGACAGCGCGCTCATCATGTCGAACCTCGGCCTGTGCTACCGCCACACCGGCCAGCCGCAGAAGGCGCGCGCGATGTTCGAGAAGGCGCTCGCGATCCGCGAGAAGCTGTTCGGCAAGCGCCACCCGTACCTGCTCGCGACGCTCGACAACTTCGCCGAGCTGCTCGAGCAGGAGGGCGATCACGCCGGCGCGCTCGCGATGATCGAGCGCGCGCTCGCGATCGCGAAGCTCGTGCCCGGCACCGCGCACCCGATGTACCACCAGATCGCGACCGACTACGCCGAGATCCTCGTCGGCGCCGGCCGCCACGACGACGCGCGCGCGCTCTACGACCAGGTGTTCGAGCTCGAGCAGAAGGCCGGCTCCAACGTGCTGCCGGCGACCCAGGCGGCGCGCGCGAACCTCGCGCTCGTCGAGGACAACTGGGCGGACGCCGAGCGCTACGCCGAGCAGTCGATCGCCGGCTACGAGGCGCAGGGCGGCAAGGACCAGCCGTCGCTGTGGCGGCCGCTGACGCTGCTCGCGAAGGCGAAGCTCGGCACGCACGATGTCGCGGCGGCGCGCACGCTGCTCGAGCGCGCGCTCGCGATCGGCGCGAAGGCCAACGTCGCCGACGATGACCTCCAGCCCACGCGCGACGCGCTGGCGCACCTGCCGCAGTAGGGCGAACGCCCACATCGCGGGTGTCCCGTCGGCGCCGTATCATCGTGGCGCGTGTCGGAGCGGGACCACCAGGGGAAGTCGGTCTGCATCACCACGACGTGCGGCTCGCTCGACGAGCTGGTCGCGCAACTGCACCCGTTCTACGACGACCGCGCGCTGTTCGTCACCGCCGAGCAGGCCGACGGCGTCGTCGACGGCGCCGCGCTCGAGCTGTGCCTCGCCGACGGCACCGTGGTGATCCGCGCGCGCTGCACGGTGCTCGAGCGGTGGATCGACGCGACGAGCCCGTACGGCCAGCCGGGCGTGCGCGTCGCGCTCGGCGAGCTCACGCGCGCCAGCGAGCAGGTGATCTTGCGCCTGCGCGCCGCACGCCTCGGCGCGATGCAGGCTCCGGCGGCGCGTGGCACGCCGGCTCCGCGCGCGAGCACCGTGCTCGGCATGCGCCCGGTGCGCGCGCCCGCGCCGCCCGCGCCCGACGTCGTGCTCGACGGCAGGACCGAGCGGATGGCGACGCCGCCGATCGACGCCGCCGCGCTCGGCGTCGCGACGCCGCCCGACGAGGTGCGCGCCGAGGGCTCGTCGCAGACGCCCGCCGCGCCGCCCGGCAAGCGCGTCAAGGGCCTGCGCATCGCGACGCCGTGCAGGACGCGCGAGCAGTTCATCGCGACGTTCCACCGCAGCTGCGAGGACGAGGCGTTCTTCGTCGCGACGCGCTCGCCGCGCCCGGTCGGCCTCGAGACCGCGTTCTCGATCGACCTGCGCGACGGCACGTCGATGCTGCGCGGCTACGGCGTCGTGCTCGAGGCGTGGGACCACCCGAACAACCGCTTCGAGCGGCCCGGCATCCTGATCGGCGTCTACGAGCTGATGCCGCCCTGCAAGCAGCTGTTCGAGCAGCTGCTGATCGCGCGCGCGATCGCGAGCTCGCCGGCGTCGCGGATCACGATGCTGAAGCCGATCGACACGCCGCGGCCGTTCATGGTCCCGGACGTGCCCGACGACGACGACGACGCGGTGACGATGCCGCCGCCGGCGCCGCCCGGGCTCGCGGCGCCGGCCGCCGAGACGGTGGCGGAGCGGCCGCCGATCGGCGTGCCCGCGCCCGAGACCGGCGGGCCGCCGGCGCGACCCGCGATCGCGGCGCCGCAGGCGAGCGAGGAGCCGGCGACGCCGCCGCCGCTCGAGCCGCCACCGCTCGTCGTGGTGCGCGCGCCGGTGCCACCCGTACCGCCGGCTCCCGCGCCAGCGATCGAAGCGCCGCCGACGAACGCGACCGGCGACCTGCTCGCGCGCGCGCGGCCGTCGCGCCGGCGCCACGTGGTGCTCGGCGGTGTGTTCGCGGCCGGCGCGCTGTTCGGGCTCGCGATCGGCCTCGTCATCCCGCGGAGCTCGCACGCGCCGGCTCCCGCGCCGACTCCAGCCCCGGCGCTCGCCGCGCCGATCGCGCAGCCATCACCGCCACCGCCACCGCCACCGTCACCGTCACCGTCACCGTCACCGTCACCGTCACCGTCACCGTCACCGTCACCGTCACCGTCACCGTCACCGCCACCGCCACCGTCACCGGTCCAGCACGTCGACGCGCCGAAGCCGCCGGTGCACCCGAGTCCGCCGCGGCATCCGGTCGTGCGACCGAGGCCTCACCCGAAGCCCAAGCCCGCGCCGAAGTGCGTCGGCATCGACTGTCTCTAGTCATGCGCGAATCGGCCGTGCTGCTCGTGCTCGTGGCGGGCTGTGGCCGGATCGGGTTCGGCGCGCTCGCCGGTGGCGGGATCGTCGGCGACGCGGCCGATGCCGCCGACGCCATGGCCCCGTGCGACCTGCGGATCGGCGCCGGGCGCGAGCACCTGACGGCGGTGACCGGCGGCGTGCTGCGGGTGTGGGGCTATGGCGCGTACGGCCAGATCGGCGACGGGCAGATGGCCGATCGGGCGCAGCCGACGCCGATCGCGCTGGGCGCGCCGGTCGCGTACGCCGCGGGCGGGCGCTACGAGACGTGCGCGGCCCTCGCCGGCGGCGACGCCTGGTGCTGGGGCGAAGGCACGTCGGGACAGCTCGGGGACGGAAACACCACGACCCGCGCGACCGCCGTGAAGGTCGCCAACGTTGCCGGCGTCGAGGAGGTCGCGGTCGCCGCGGTCCATGCCTGCGCGCGGGTCGGCGGGGCCGTGTGGTGCTGGGGCGACGGATCGTCGGGCCGTCTGGGCAATGGCCAGAACACGTCGAGCCCGATCCCGGTGCAGGTGACGGGCCTCACGACGGCGACGACGATCAGCGCCGGAGGCTCGACGACCTGCGCGATCCTCGCCGACCAGACGCTGCGCTGCTGGGGCTACAACCAGCAGGGCGGCGTGGGCATCAACTCGACGACCGACGTCGCGTCGCCGATGGAGCCGATCGGGCTTCCCGCGGTGCGTTCGGTGTCACCGCGCGACCGCTCGACCTCCGCGGTGCGGCTCGACGGCGCGGTGTTCTGCTGGGGCGCCGAGGACCTCGGCCAGTGCGG
>JBLMXA010000822.1:0-4057 GCA_050257515.1 Acidobacteriota bacterium
GTCAGCTCGAAGCTCGGGTCCGCGGCGCGGCCGGCGACCGCGTCGACCAGCGCGCGCCGCACGTCGGTGCGGCGCGCCGCGAGCAGGGCCTCGCCGGAGCGATTGGCCGCCTGCACGCGGCCGCTGCCGTCGAGCACGAACGCCGGCGCGCCGAGCCGATCGAGCGCGGCCTCGAGCGCGAGCTCGACGCGCGGCGCGGCCGCGAGCCGCCGTTCGAGCGCGAGCCGGCGCCGCATCGCGGGCACGAGCGCGGCCAGCAGCTGCCGCTGGCGCGCGGTCGGCGTGTCCTGCTGGAACGTGCCGAACCACGCGAGCAGCGACGCGCCGTCGCACACGAGCGCGCGCAGCTGGTGGTGGGCGTGGAGGCTGAACGGCCGCAGCACGCGCTCGTAGATCGGCGACGCCTCGAGCTCGCCCTGCGGGATGATGTCGAGCGCGTCGAGCACCTTGTTGCGCTGCCACGGCTCGGGGCGGATCGGGTCGTACCAGGCGTAGCGGCGCGGCGCGCGCGCGAGGAACTCGAGCCAGGTGCGCCGGAACTTCGTCGGGTTCGGCATGTGATCGGCGTCGAACCGCTCGACCGCCCAGCCGGTCGGCCGCTCGACGGGGCACATGCACAGCATCCCGTCGACGTCGAGCAGCGTGCGGATCTCGGGCAGCACCTCGGCGAGGACCGACGTGCCGTCGAGTCGCAGCACCGCGAGCTCGGTCGCGATCGCGCGGAGCTGGTGCGCATCGCGCGTGGAGACCTTGCCCACGCGCCGAGCATAGCGCGACGCGGGCGATCAGCGCTTGAACACGCCGGGGCCGGCGAACCGCGCCTCGTCGGCGAGCTGGTCGGCGATCCGGAGCAGCTGGTTGTACTTCGCGATCCGGTCGCTACGAGAAGCAGAGCCGGTCTTGATCTGCCCCGCGTTGGTCGCGACCGCGAGGTCGGCGATGAACGCGTCCTCGGTCTCGCCGGAGCGATGCGAGATGATCGCGGTGTAGCCCGAGTGCTGCGCCGTGCGCACGCAGTCGATCGTCTCGGAGAGGCTGCCGACCTGGTTCAGCTTGACGAGGATCGAGTTCGCGATGCCGTTGTCGATGCCGCGGCGCAGGCGCGGCACCTGGGTGACGAACAGGTCATCGCCGACGATCTGGATCTTGCCGTCGAGCCGCTCGGTCATCAGCTTCCAGCCGTCCCAGTCGTCCTCGGCGAGGCCGTCCTCGATCGACACGATCGGGTACTTGTCGCACCAGCTCGCGTACATCGCGACCATGTCCTCGGCCTTGCGCGCCTTGCCCTCGTGGTTGTAGTGGCCGGCCTTCTTGTCGTAGAGCTCGCTCGCGGCGACGTCGAGCGCGAGGTAGATCTGCTTGCCGGGCTCGTAGCCGGCCTTGCCGATCGCCTCGAGCACGATCGACAGCGCGTCCTCGGCGGAGTCGAGGCTCGGCGCGAAGCCACCCTCGTCACCCACGTTCGTTGCCTTCCCTCGCGAGCTCAGCAGCTTCTTCAGGTGATGGAACGTCTCGACGCCGGCGCGCAGCGCGTCCTCGAACCGGTCGAAGCCGGCGGGCGCGATCATGAACTCCTGGATGTCGAGGTTGTTGTCGGCGTGCGCGCCGCCGTTGATGATGTTCATCAGCGGCACCGGCAGCGTCACCGCGCCGACGCCGCCGAGGTAGCGATACAGCGGCAGGTCGTGCGCCTGCGCCGCCGCGCGCGCGACCGCCATCGACACCCCGAGGATCGCGTTCGCGCCGAGGTTTGTCTTGAGCGGCGTGCCGTCGAGCTGGAGCAGGGAGGCGTCGACCGACGCCTGATCGCTCGCGTCCATGCCGATCAAGGTCGGCGCGATCACGTCGCGCACGTGATCGACGGCCTTGATGACGCCCTTGCCGAGGTAGCGCTTGGCATCGCCGTCGCGCAGCTCGAGCGCCTCGTGCTCGCCGGTCGACGCACCGGACGGCACGATCGCGCGGCCGAGCGCGCCGCTGTCGAGGCCAACCTCGCACTCCACCGTCGGGTTTCCACGAGAATCGAGAACTTCACGTGCGTGCAGCCAGACGATCTCGGTCATGCCGCGGACATACCACCTACGGACTGGTCTTGCCCAGAACCGTCGCGACGATCAGGATGACGCTCACGACCGCGGCGATCGCGAGACCGATCATCGTGATCGTCGCCATCTGACGATCGTTCGAAAGCCGCCCGTGCTCGAAGAACGGATTGAAGCCGCCATTGCCCATCGTCATGTGCGGAAGCGATGCATTTCGTGCGCCGCGCGTGCCGGCCCGCGCGCCCGTGATACATACGCGCGGATGCGCCACATCGTGCTCGTCGCGCTCGTGCTGGCCGCCGCCTGCCAGCACGCGGCCAAGCCGGAGGCGACGACCGCCGGGGCGCCCGAAGACGTCGCAGCCGCGGCCAAGGGCGCGATCGAGGAGTGGCGGGAGGCGTACGAGGTCCGCAGCGCCGACGCGCTCGGCAAGCTCTACGCGCACGATCCGGATCTCGTCGTCGTGCGCGACGGCCAGGCGCTGACGGGGTGGCCCGCGGTCCAGGCGATGGTGAAGGACCAGCTCGCGCGCGCCAAGGAGATCCACATCAAGCTCAAGGATACGCACGTCAAGTCGCTCGCGCCGACGGTCGCGACCGCGACCGCGACGATGTCGCGCGAGATCGGCGATGGCGTGACGACGGTGACCGAGCAGGGCGTGCTGACGCTCGTGCTGCGCAAGGACGAGGGCGGCTGGAAGATCGTCGTCGAGCACTACTCGTACCGGAGGCCGGAATGACCGCGCATGCTTCCTCGCGCACGATCGGCGTCGCGCTGCTCGGCCTGGGCAACGTCGGCGGCGGCGTCGTCAAGCTGCTCGAGGAGAACGCCGCGGCGATCCAGGCGCGGCTCGGCGCGCGTCTCGAGGTGCGCGCGATCTGCGTCCGGGATCCGGACAAGGCAAACCGCGTCGTCGCGGTCGACCGCGCGCTGCTGACGACCTCGATCGACGACGCGATCCGCCGCCCCGACGTCGACATCGTGTGCGAGCTGATCGGCGGCACGACCGAAGCGCGGCGCGCGGTGCTCGCCGCCATCGCGGCGGGCAAGCAGGTGGTCACCGCGAACAAGGCGCTGCTCGCCGAGCACGGCGCCGAGGTGTTCGGCGCGGCCGAGGCCGCGGGCGTCGACGTCTACTACGAGGCGGCGGTGTGCGGCGGGGTGCCGATCATCCGGGTGCTGCGCGAGGGGCTCGCGAGCGATCGCGTCGAGGCGCTGTGGGGCATCGTCAACGGCACGTCGAACTACATCCTGTCGACGATGACCGAGACGCGGCGGCCGTTCGCCGACATCCTGCGCGAGGCGCAGCAGCTCGGCTATGCCGAGGCCGATCCGACGCTCGACGTCGGCGGCGGCGATGCCGCGCACAAGCTCGCGATCCTCGTCGGCCTGTGCTTCGGCATGACCGTCGACGTCCACGCGATCCCGACCGACGGCATCGATCGCGTCGCGCCGATCGACATCCAGTACGCCGAGCAGTTCGGCTACGTCGTCAAGCCGCTCGTGATCGCGCGCGATCACGGCGACGCGGTCGAGGCGCGCGTCCACCCCGCGCTCGTCCCCGCGAGCTGGCTGCTCGCCGACGTCGCCGGGGCGAAGAACGCGGTGTACGTGCAGAGCTACGCGCTCGGGCCGTCGATGTACTACGGCGCCGGCGCCGGCATGCTGCCGACCGCGATGTCGGTCGTCAGCGACATGATCGAGATCGGCCGCAACATCTTCGCGCGCGCGGCCGGCGGCGCTCGCCCGCAGCGTCCGCGTCCCGCGGCGGCGCGCCGGATCCTGCCGCTCGCCGATGTCCGCGCGAAGTACTACCTCAGGTTCGGCGTCGTCGATCAGCCGGGCGTGCTCGGCCAGCTGATGACGATCCTGGGCGCGCACTCGGTGTCGATCGCGCGCGTCGTCCAGGATGCCGGCGATCCGGTGCAGGTCGTCGTCACCACGCACGAGGCGCGCGAGGGCGACATGCGGCGCGCGCTCGACGAGATCGACCGGCTCGCCGTCGTGCGCGAGCC
>JBLMXA010000823.1:0-6008 GCA_050257515.1 Acidobacteriota bacterium
CCGCCGGCGCTCGCGTCATCGACGACGAGCTCGTACAGCTCCTCGTCGGCCTCCTCGTCGTTCACCAGATCTTGGACTTGACGTGACCCTTGCTCTTCACGAGCACGTCGACGATCGCGCGCTCGTAGATGTGCTGGCCGAAGATGTCCTCGGTGACGCGGCTCTTGAACAGCTCGCGGCCCTCGTTGATCTCGTCCGACATCACGTCGAACAGGTTGTCGTTGGCGATGCCCTCGAGGATTTTCGGCTCGTGATAGAGGGTCAGGTCCGACGCGATCGCGCGGGCAAGCTGGCGCGCGCGCTTGGGGTTATCGATGAGGGTCGCCATGTCGCGAATGTTATCGGATCACGACTTGGCGGTCGAGTCATCGGGCTCGGGGACCGGCCCGCGCGCCGCCCGGTAGCGGTCGAGGTAGGTCTGCTTGACGCGCTCGGCGTCGAGCCCGAGCGCGCGCGCGTACTCGGCGAGGAAGCCGCGCACGTACACCGGCGCCGGCAGCTTCGCGAACACCTCGCCCTCGAGCGCCTGCAGGTACGCCATGCCGATCTTCGAGCGCTCGGCGATCTCGCGCAGCTCGACGCCGACCGCCTCGCGGATCTGGCGCAGCAACGGGCCGGTGAACTCCGTACGCGGCGTGATCTCGGGCATCGGCGGCCGCACGATCGCCAGCGTGCCCGAGTCGTTCGTCGTCGACTTGGCCGGCGTGACGTCGCTCGCGTGCGGCGTGACCGGCATCGGCACGCCGTCGGGGAACAGCTCGAGGTCGTAGTCCTTGCGCTTGGCGGCGTCCATCAGCGTCGTGTACGCGAGATCGAGCCGGCGGTGGACCGCCTCGAGGCTCGCCGGATCGTAGAGGCCGCTGATCGCGATCGACTCGGCGCCGTAGACGTCGCGGATGCGGCGGTTCGCGCGGCGGATGTCCTCGAAGCTCGCGGTCGGCGGCACCTCGAGCAGCTCGTAGTGCGAGTCCGACGGCAGCACCTCGCCCGACGTCTCGGGCGCGCGCACCGCGAGCACGCCGCGCGCGACGCGCTCGAAGCACTTCGCGACCCGGGTCTCCGGGTGCTCGATCAGCAGCGGGCGGCGGCGGCGCGTCGAGGCCCACACCGCCTCGTCGTACTCGAGGTGGCCGAGGTAACGCAGCGGCGTGCCGAGCCGGCGGCGCGCGACCGACGCGACGGCGCGGCCGAGCTCCATGTCGGACTTGCTGCGCGCGCAGTTGATCACGAGCTGCGGCTGGAACCCGAGGATCGCGGCACGCAGCTCGTGGATCCCGCCGGCCGGGCGAGGCCCGCCCGGCTCCGCCTCGGGTCGCTCGGGCAGCGAGGCGACCGCGGACAGGTAGATCTCGAGCGCGCTCGGCGAGCCGCCCTCGATCTCGCGCGGCGCGCGCGCGACCAGCTCGCCGAGCTCGGCGAGCCCGAGCCGGTCCAGCCGCGCGAGGAACGCCGCCTTGACGAAGCGGTGCATCAGCTCGATCGACGTCGGATCGGGCACCGCGACGACCAGCGAGATGTCGGCCTCGACGAACAGCTCGAGCGTCGCGCGCGCCATCCCGGGGCCGAGATCGACCACGACGTAGTCCGCCGGCAGCAGGCGCAGCTGGTCGACGAGCGCGCGCACCGCGTCCGGCGACGGATCGGCCACGCGCGGCGGATCCATCGTGCCCGCGACGAGGCGCACGCCGGGCACGTGCGTCGGCACCGCGAGCTCGGCGAGCGGCGCGCCCGTCTCGAGCGCCTCGTACAGCGAGCGCGTCGGGCGCGGCACGCCGGCGAACAGGTGCAGGTTCGGCACGCCGAACGCGCCGTCGACGAGCGTCACGCGCTTGCCGAGCGTCGCGAGAAAGATCCCGACGTTGGCCGCGACCAGGCTCTTGCCCACGCCGCCCTTGCCGCTACCGATCGCGACCACCCGGGGAGTCATGCGGCGCCGGGTATATCACG
This sequence comes from Acidobacteriota bacterium, assembly GCA_050257515.1. Lineage (GTDB taxonomy): Bacteria > Myxococcota_A > Polyangia > Haliangiales > Haliangiaceae > JABFXX01. The sequence goes on from JBLMXA010000823.1 coordinate 1,948, forward strand.
GCGAATTCGTATCGAGGACGAACCGGATCTTGAAGCCGCGCACGCGCACCGCCACCGGCTTGCCGTCGCGCTCGCCGGGCGAGAACCGGCATTCCTTGAGCGCGGCGATCGCGGCCTCGGTGAGTCCATGAGGCAGGCCCTGCTTGATCTGGATCTCTCGCGCGCGCCCGTCCTCGCCGACGATCAGATCGAGCACGACCGTGCCCTCGACGCCCGCGGTCTTCGCCTCGTCGGTGTACTTGCCGAAGCAGCGGCCCTGCGGCAGCGGCAGCTTGGTCGCCTCGGCGGCCGCGATCGCCGCCGGCGCGGCCTTGACGGTCGTCGCCGGGCCCGGCGGCGCCTGCGGCGAGTTGCCGACCTGGACCTGCGGGCCGCTGCCGGTGGTCGACGCGCTCGAGAAGCTGCCGCCCTGGAACACCTCGTCGGTCGCGTCGGTCTGGACCGCGTGCTCCGACGGCGGCGCGTTCTTCGCGGTCGTCGCGACGAGCGGCGCGTGATGGACCGGCTGCGTCTTCGGGATGTCGTGGACGATCTTCTGCGGCTCCGGCTTCGGCGGCTCGGCTTCCTTCGGAGGCTCGGGCGGCGGCGGCGGCTTCGGCGGCTCGATGACGCGCACCTCGATCTTCTGCGGCGGCTGGACGTCCTCGTGCTTCGGCAGCTGCTCCAAGCCGCGGGCGAGCGCGTAATGCGCGACGACCGACAGCACGGCGCAGATGACGAGGCGACGATCGATCATGGAGGTGGAACGACGTTGCTAGGATCGATCTGGATCGCGAACGAGGTCACGCCAAGAGATCTCACGAGGTCGAGCACCCAGACGACACGTCCGTGCGACACCGACTTGTCACCGCTGATCACGGCCTGGACCTTCGGATCCTTCTGGACCGCGGCGAGGATCGCGTCGTGCAGCCCCTGCGCGGTCACCGGCTTGTCGTCGAGGTAGAGGTTGCCCTCCTTCGTCAGCGTGATCGCGAGCGTCGTCGGCTTCATCGTCGTGCTATTCGACGCGCGCGGCAGCTCGACCTCGATCGCCTGCTTCGCGATCAGGTGCGCCGTCAGCATGAAGATGATCAGCAGCACGAGCATGATGTCGACGAGCGGCGTGACGTTGATCTCGGCGATGATGCCGCGCCGGCGGGTCGCTCCGCCCGCCATCACTCGCCTCCGACGTGCGGCGCCTTGAGGTACGCGAGCACCTCGCGCGCGCGCGCCTCGGCGGAGCTCGCCGCGGTCTCGACGTGGCGCATGAACGCGTTGTACGTCGCGACCGCGGGCAGCGCGACGAGCAGGCCGACGCCGGTCGCGACGAGCGCCTCGGCGATGCCCGACATCACCGCCGACGTGCCCTGCAGCGTCGAGCCGGCGAGATCGTGGAACGCGCGGATGATGCCGAGCACGGTGCCGAACAGGCCGATGAACGGCGCGTTGTTGCCGAGCGTGCCGAGGAATGCGAGCCGCTTCTCGTAGCGCTGCCGCTCCTGCTCGACGACCGCCGCGCGGTGCTCGTCGACGCTCTCCGCGCCGTCTCCCGCGCGCTCGAGGCACGCGCGCACGACGTTCGCCTCGATGCCGCGCGCGCCGGCGAGCAGCTTCAGCGCCTCGGCCGGGCCCTTCGACCTGAGCGCGTCGAGCGCCTTGCCGATGCGCGGCCCCGGCGTCCGCTCCTGGAGGAAGAACCAGATCCGCTCGCCCATCACCGCGAGCGCCGCGAGCGACAGGCCGATCAGCAGCCACAGCACCCAGCGCGAGCCGGCGCGCAGCATGAGATCGAGGATCTGGCTATCGATCGTATCGGTGTTCGGATTCATGTCTTACTCCTTCAGAACCTGCCGCGCACGCCCACGGTCGGTAGCACGTAACGGATGGTCGCGCCCGGCGTCACCTCCTCGGGGAGCAAGGCGACGTTCGTGATGTCGACGTAGAAATCGAGCAGCCACTTGCGCCACACCGCGCGCTTGTCGACGCGCACGTCGAAGCGCACGTAGCCGTCGGCGCGGCCCATGTTGTAGCCGGCGGTCGTCGTCGCGGGCAGCCCGCTCTGGTACTGCGCCCGCACGCCGATGTCCCAGTTGCGGCGCAGCGGCAGGCCCATCACGAGGTTGAACAGGTGCGTGCGGTCGTAGTCGTACGGCGCCCACACGTTCATGCGCTCGCGCTGCGCGTTCGACAGCGTGTAGCTGATCCATCCGAAGATTCCGCTCTTCGCCGCGCGGCGCAGCAGGATCTCGAGGCCGTACGCGCGCCCGATCTGCGGCTCGGTCAGTCGCTGCAGGATCTCCTGACCGCGATCGGTGCCCTGCATGACCTGCGTCGGCAGCAGCGTCGGGTTCGCCGCGGTGCCGACGCTCGCGAGGTTCGTCGACAGATCGAAGATCGTCGGGTTCATGTAGTTGAAGAAGCCCTCGGCCGAGAGCTGGAAGCGGTGCTCGAGCGGCACCTCGGCGCCGAGGCTCGTCTGGTACGCCTTCACCAGGCCGTACTTGAGCGGCATCTGATCGAGGCCGGGCAGCGGCAGCACGAACCTGGGCGGCTGGTGGTAGATGCCGGCCGAGCCCTTGAGCCAGATCGCGCTGTCGTCGCTGTCGGGCGGGACGTCGGGAAGATCGCGGTGGCCGAGCTTGTAGCGGACGGTGAGCCGCGGATCGACGTCGGGCTTGACCGCGGTCGGATCCTTGTAGACGTCACCGCGCACGCCGGGGCGGATCAGCCAGTCGGGCGTCGGCCGCCACAGAAACTCCGCGAACGCCGAGCCGACGTACTGCGTGCCGAGGCCGGACGTGAGCTGCGCGAAGATGTCACCGCCCGGGTTGGCGCCGCTGCCCTGGATGACCTTGCGGACGTCGCCGTCGACGCCGGCCTGGAAGTCGAGCTCCTTGCTGACCTGGTAGCGGCTGTGGATCGACGGATCGAGCAGCCACACCGAGAAGTCGGTGCCCATCGAGTACGTGTGGTCGTAGCCGCCGACGAGCCGGTACGTCGTCTCGAGCTCGCCGACCGTCTGGTGGTAGCGAAGGTCGAGCCGGTGGAAGCGCAGGATCAACGACGGCGCGAGCGGCGGGTTCGGATCGGCCGGATCCGAGCCGGGCGCCGGCTGATCGAGCTCGTCGTTCGCGCCGAACGCGAACAGCGTCCAGCCGTTCTTCTTCGTGCCGCCGTCGAGCCGGAACTGGTAGTCCCAGTACGACAGCGACGCCTGGTTCGTCGCGAGCGACAGCAGCAGGCCGGGATAGCCGTAGCGCGCCGCCGCGGTGACCGTGCCGTCGATCGCCTTGACCGGCTCGCGCACGAGCCCGCCGACCTGCAACAGGTTCATGTCGACGTCGACGAGGTGCGCGTCGGGCGCGGGGCGCGCGGTGCGGCCGTCGATGACGCCGCCGGTGTAGCCGCCGTACGGCGCCGGCGCGCCGCCCGGGTAGAACTGGATCTCGTCGATGAACTCGGGGTGGATCACGCTCGGCCCCGACAGCAGGTGGAACAGCAGCGGCACGCGCGTGCCGTCGATCAGGAAGCCGGTCGACGCCGGCGAGCTGCCGCGGATCACCGGATACGGCAGCAGCGACACCACCGACGCGACGCCGGGCAGCGCCTGGATCACGCGGAACGGATCGCCGAACGTGCCGGGGATCTGCTTGAGCTCGGGCCCGCGCAGCGTGATGCGCGAGACCTCCTCGCGCCGCTGCTCGCCGACGACCGTGATCTCGTACGGGTCGTAGCGATCGCGCTCGACGTAGTACGTGACGCCGAGCTCCTGCCGGTCGGTGAGCGTCTCCTTCTGCACGAACGGGTTGTGGCCGGGCGCGAACACCGAGACGGTCGCGGCGCCGGGCGGCACCTCGATGCGGAAGTGGCCCTTGTTGTCGCCCTCGGCGGTGTACTTGCGGCCGCCGATCTCGACGGTCACCGTCGCGTTCGCGAGCGGCGCGCGCGTACCCATCTCGACCAGCTTCCCGCGCCGCGCGGCGGTGCGCGGCGGGCCCTCGCTTGCCGGCGGCGGTGGCGGCGGCGGCGGCGGCGACTCGAACGTGTGCGTGAAGTCGATGTCGACCTTGACGGGCTTGCCG
>JBLMXA010000824.1:0-3282 GCA_050257515.1 Acidobacteriota bacterium
CGACGGCTCGGCGCGCCGGTCGAGGATCGCGCCGGCGTGCCGCCGCCCGCGGCGAAGGTCGCGCGGATCGCCGGGCACCTCGCGCGCGACGTCGATGGCCTGCTCGCCCGCGAGCGCGCGCTCGCCGAGGAGCGCGACGCGCTGCGTGCGTACGAGCCGCTGTTCGCCGAGCTCGACGAGCTGCTGCGCGGCGGCGCGATGCACCGCGCGTCGGTGTTCCTGCTGCGCCTGCGCGATGCCGCCGCACTCGATGCGCTGACCGCGGCGCTCGTGCGCGCGCTCGGCGACGCGATGGAGCTGCGCGTTCACACGCTCGCGTCGGGCGAGCGCGTCGTGCTGCTGCTCGTGCCCACCGCACATGCCAGCGGCATCGAGCGCCAGCTCGTCGAGGCGAGCGTCGAGCGCGCACCGCTGCCGCCGGGCTTCGCGAACCTTCCGCTCGCCGATGCGCTGCCGCGCCTGCAGCCGCGGCTCGCCGAGGTCGAGCGCGAGCTCGCGGTCGTCCAGGCGGAGGCGGCGTCGCTCGCACGCAGGCATGGCGACGACCTGGCGCGGGCGCGCCGCGGCCTGCACGACCAGCTGCTCGTGCTCGATGCCGAGGACCTCGCCGCCGCGACCGCGCGCGCGTTCGTGCTCGAGGGCTGGCTGCCGTCGCGAGACGTCGGCGAGCTCGCCCGCGCGCTGGCAACGACCGTCGGCGCCGAGATCGTCGTCGAGCAGATCGCGCGCGACGACTGGCACGGAGACGACGCGCCGGTGGTGCTGCAGAACCCGCGCGTGCTCAAGCCGTTCGAGCTGCTGGTCTCGATGCTGCCGCTGCCGCGCTACGGCACCGTCGATCCGACGCCGTTCGTCGCGGTGTTCTTCCCGATGCTGTTCGGCATCGTCGTCGGCGACGTCGGCTACGGGCTCGCGATCGCGGCGCTCGCGCTCGTGCTGCGCTTCGCGAGCGCGCGGACGCGCGACCTGTCGCGGATCGCCGCCGCGATCGCGCTGTTCACGATCGTGTTCGGGTTCGTGTACGGCGAGCTGTTCGGCGATCTCGGCGCGCGGTGGTTCGGCATGCATCCGCTCTGGTTCGACCGCCAGGAGGCCGTGCTCGCGTTCCTCGCGCTCGCCCTCGCGCTCGGCCTGGTCCACCTCGTGCTCGGACTCGTGGTCGCGGCGGTCAGCCGCTGGCGCCGCCACCGGCGCGAGGCGATCGGCCGCGGGCTGACCGCGGTGATGCTCGTGCTCGTCGCGGTCGCGCTGCTCGCGGTGTTCGAGTGGGTGCCGGCGGTGCTGCTGCGCCCCGCGGTGATCGCGCTGCTCGTCGCGCTGCCGGTCGTCGTCGTGCTCGAGGGCATCACGGCGCTGTTCGACTTCATGAGCATCCTCGGCCACGTGCTGTCGTACGCGCGCGTGATGGCGCTCGGCGTCGCCTCGGTGATGCTCGCCGTCGTCGCCAACCGCATGCACGGTGCGTTCGGCTCCGCCGCGATCGGCATCGCGTTCGCGCTCGTGTTTCACCTCGTCAACTTCGTGCTCACGCTGTTCTCCCCGACGATCCACGTGATGCGCCTGCATTACGTCGAGTTCTTCGGGACGTTCTTCGAACCCGGCGGCGGGCCGTACCGTCCGCTGCGTCACTGGTCGCCGGGTGCAACCGGCTAGGAGGCAGTCATGGAAGCCCTGTGGATCCCCATCGCCGCGGCCGCCGCGATCGCGCTCACCGCGATCGCGACGAGCTGGGCGCAATCCAAGATCGGCTCGTCGGTCGCGGCCTCGCTGGCCGAAAAGCCCGAGCTGCGGTCGACCGCGGTGCTGATGATCGCGATCCCCGAGACGATGGTCGTGCTCGGGTTCGTGATCGCCGTGCTCATCCTGCTGCGCGCCGGAGGCTGATCCGTGGCGCTCGCGCAGCTCCTCGACGTGTTCGCGCGCGAGACCGAAGGCCAGATCCGCGAGATCCTGGCCGCCGGCGACGCCGACGCCGCGCGCATCACCGCCGACGGCGCGCGCGAGCGCGGCCGGCGCGTCACCGCGGCGGCCGCGCAGTCGACGGCCGAGCGCCGCGCGCGTGCGGATGCCGAGGTCGCCGCGGCGCTGCGCACCGCCCGCGCGCAGGTGCTGCACGCGCGCGCCGCGATGCTGGCGCGCGTGCGCGCGGCGGTCGAGGCCGAGCTCGGCGCGCTGCTCGCCGCCGATCCGCGGCTCGGCGCCGCTCTCGTCGCGGACGCGATCGCGTGCGCCGGCGGCGAGCCCGGCGTCGTGCGCTGCACCCCTGCCCTCGCGGACGCGGCGCGCGCCGCCGCGCCGGCGCAGCTGCGCGTCGAGGCCGACCCGGCGATCGCGACCGGCGCGATCGTCGAGCTCGCGTCGGGCACGCGGATCGACGCGACGCTCGCGCGCCTGCTCGCACGCGAATGGCCGCGCCTGGCCTGCGAGGCGCTGGAGCGCGTGTCGTGACCGCGGTCGCCGCCCGCGCGCGCGGGCTCGAGACGACGGTGCTGGCCGCGCCCGTGCTCGCCGAGCTCGAGCGCGCGCGCGACGGTCGCGAGCTCGCCGAGCTGCTCGCGCGCGCCGGGCTGCCCGGCCTCGCCGGCGCTCCGGCGATCGAGCGCGCCGTGCGCGCGCGCGCCGGCCACGACCTCGTCACGCTCGCGCGGTGGTCGCACGCGATCGCGCCGCTCGCGCTCGACGAGGACCGCCGCAGCCTCCGCGCGCTCGTCCGCGGCCTCGCGTCCGGCATCTCGAGCGAGCGCCGGCTTGCCGGCACCGTGCCGACGGCGCTGCTGCCCGCGCGTGCGCTCGCCGAGCTTGCCGAGGCGCCCACCGTCGAGGAGCTCGCCGCCCTGCTCGCCGATCACCCGCTCGCCCCCGCGCTCGCCGCCGCGACCAAGCCCGTCGATCTGCTCGCGCTCGAGCTCGCGCTGACGCGCCGCTTCGGCGAGCTCGCGAGCACGCGCGATCGCGCGCTGCGCACCTACCTCGCGCAGGTGATCGACACCGAGCACGCGATCGCCGCGCTGCTGCTCGCCGACCGCGGCCACGAGCTCGACGCGCGCGCCGAGTACGCGCGCGGTGGCCGCCTCGTCGATCGCGCGACGTTCGTCGCGGCAGCTGCGGGCCCCAGCGGTGCCGCGCGCGCCAGGCTCGCGTCCGCGCTCGCCGGCACGCCGCTCGCGCGCGCGCTGTTCGCGGCCATACCCGGCGCGCTCGAGGACGCCGCGCTCGCCTGGCAGCTCGCGACCCAGACCCGCCTGCGCCGGATGGCGCCGCTCGGCCTCGCGCCGGTGATCC
>JBLMXA010000825.1:0-3098 GCA_050257515.1 Acidobacteriota bacterium
GGAAGCAGCAGGCCGAGCAGCAGCGGCAGCAGGCCGAGCAGCAGCGTAGGCAGCAGGCCGAGCAGCAGCGTCGGCAACAGGCGGAGCAGCAGCAGAAACAGCAGGCAGAGCAGCAGCGCCAGCAGGCCGAGCAGCAGCGTAGGCAGCAGGCCGAGCAGCAGCGTCGGCAACAGGCGGAGCAGCAGCAGAAACAGCAGGCAGAGCAGCAGCGCCAGCAGGCAGAGCAGCAGCGCAGGCAACAGGCCGAGCAGCAGCAGAAGCAGCAGGCCGAGCAGCGCCGGCAGCAAGCCGAGCAGCAGAAGGCAAGCGATGCGAAGTCGCGCCGCGATCAGCAGCGTCCGCAGGACGATCAGAAGCAGAAGCGCGGGCAGCGCTAGCGATCGGCACGCGAGTTGAACACCCGGTTCGCATGGCGAACCCACTCATCCACTGGGAGCTGATGGTCAGCGACCCGGAACGTGCGAAGGCGTTCTACGCGCGCGTGTTCGATTGGACGTTCACGCCGGCGGGCCCCGAGTACACCCTGATCCAGACCGGCACCGAGCCCGGCGGCGGGATGATGCGACGACCGCCGAACGTGTCGATGTCCGCGCTCCACTGCTACTTCCGCGTCGCGGATCTCGACCGCACGCTGCACGACGCGGTCGAGGCGGGCGCGCGGGTGATCGTGCCGCGCACGGAGATTCCGGACATCGGCTGGTTCGCGATGTTCCTCGATCCCGACCAGATCCCGATCGCGATCCTGCAGCCGCGCTGACGCAAGTCCCCGCCGCGCCTCGAGTTCACATCCGCCGCGACGTGACTCTACCGGTGCATGACGAAACACCACCTCCTGCTCGCGCTCGCGCTGACCTCCGCCACCGCTTTCGCCGACTCCAAGCCGACCGATCCCAAGCTCGTCCAGCTCGTCGGGCACTGGGAAGGCGGCGGGACGTTCACGCTCCAGGGCACCAAGCACACGTACAAGATCAGCTACGGCTGCCAGCGTGCGTCCGTCGGCCCCGGCATCGCGTGCACCGCGCTCGCCGTGGGCAAGGACCTCCGGTACGAGGAGGATCACCTGTTCGGCTACGACAAGGCGACGGACACGTACCATCTGTTCTCGGTCAACGACTGGGGCGAGGCCTACGACCACGCGTCGAAGTGGAGCGATGCCGGCAAGGTGACGTTCCAGTTCGACGGATCGCATGCCGGCAAGCCGGTGCGCGAGGTCTACACGTACGAGTTCAAGAGCGCGAACGAGATCGCATTCCACGGCCGCTTCACGAGCGACGGCAAGGTGATCGGCGACGGCGAGTACACGCTGAACCGCGCGCCCTAGTCATGCGCGGGCAGCAATCCCTCGCGCCGGCCGAGCTCGAGCAGCCGCTCCTTGAGCAGCTGGAAGCGCTTGCGCAGCCGCGCGGCCTCGCGCTGCAGGTCGCGGCCGGCGAGCGGCTCGTCGGCGAGCGCGATCGCGAGCTCGTTCCACGCGAGCTTGCGATCGACGCGCAGGATCAGCAGCTCCTGGTCCTCGGCCGGCAGCGACGCGCGCAGCTCGGCGAACTTGGTGCGATGCTCGGTGCGCAGGTACGAGCGCGTCGCGGTTCGGATCTCGTGCGCGAGCCGCTCGACCGCGCTCGCCTCGTCGAGGGGAATCTCCGCGCGCGTGCGGCGCTCGCCGCGGCGGAACCGGTTCGAGGTGTTGCGCGCGATCGTGTACGCCCACGTGCGGAGCGTGCAGCTCCACTCGAACGCGGGCAGCCCTCGCCACAGGCTCGCCGAGAAGATCGCGAACACGTCATCGGCGTCACCGCGGTGGAGCGCGGCGAGGAAGCCGTAGATCTCCGGCCCGTAGCCGCGCAGCGCCAGCGTCGCCGCGGCGGCGTGATCGCCGGCCGTGCACGCCGCGCGCACGTCGCGCTCCACCTGCTCCATCTCGGGATGATACCGTGGACCGAGTGACCGAAGACGAGGGTGACGTCGAGGAGGACGACGATCCGGACGCCGAGGCGTTCCTGCGCGAGGTCGCGCGGATCGACGACCTGCCGCCGCCCGAGCACGCGCTGGAACCCGGCGACCAGCTCGGCCGGTTTCGCGTCGTCGCGCGGCTCGGCCAGGGCAGCATGGGCGCGGTGTACGAGGCCGAGGACGAGACGCTCGGGCGGCGCGTCGCGATCAAGGTGATGCGGCGCGCGAGCGAGGACGCGCGCCGGCGATTCGTGCAGGAGGCGCGCGCGACCGCGGCCGTGGCGCACCCGAACCTCGTCACGATCCACGAGGTCGGCGAAGCGGAAGGGCGAGCGTTCATCGTCATGGAGCGGGTGCGCGGCGACACGCTGCGCAAGGCGCGGCTGGCGCGCGGCGAGGCGGAGGACGTGATCGGGCAGATCGCGCGCGGGCTCGCCGCCGCGCACGCCGCCGGCATCGTGCATCGCGACCTCAAGCCCGACAACGTGATGATCTCGGAGACCGGCCAGGCCAAGGTGCTCGACTTCGGCATCGCGAAGTGGCTCGCCGATGGCAGCGACGCGGTGCCGATGACCGGCACCGGCGTCGTCGTCGGCACGCCGAGCTACATGTCTCCCGAGCAGGCGCGCGGCGGCACGATCGACGCGCGCAGCGACGTGTTCTCGTTCGGCGTGCTCGCGTACGAGCTGATCGCCGGCGCGCGCCCTGCTGCCGCGCCGGCGGCGATCGCGCCGGCCGCGCTCGATCGCGTGCTGCGCCGGTGTCTCGCGCCGGATCCGGCGGCGCGCTTCGCGAACGCAGGCGAGGTTGTCGCCGCGCTCGAGCGCCGCGCCCGGCCGAGGCGCGCGTGGCTCGTCGCCGCCGCGGTGGTCGCGCTCGCCGGCGGAGGCGCGCTCGCGTGGCGGCTCGCGCGTGGCGAGCACGCACGTCGCGTCACGCCGATCGCGGCGCGCCCCGAGACCCGCGCCGCAAACGAGCAGGCGCTCGCGGCGTACCGCGGCGGCATGCAGTCGCTGCACGACGCGATGTTCTTCGACGCCGTACGCCAGCTCGAGAAGGCGGTCGAGCTCGACCCGACGTTCGCGGCGGCGCACCTGCGGCTCGGCCTGTTGAAGCGGTTCTTCCACTCGCAGGAGGAGAGCCGCGCG
>JBLMXA010000826.1:0-11874 GCA_050257515.1 Acidobacteriota bacterium
GATCACCGCACGCCACGGCCGCCGCCGCCGCCGTCGCGTCACGATCGCGACCGCGACCGCGACCACCGGCGCTGACCACGCGCGTATCATGGAGGCATGGAGGGTGACGACGCCGCGGCCACGGTCCTCGACCGGCCGGCCAGCCGCGCGACGCCGACGTCCACTCCTGCCGCGACGCCCGAGCCCGAGCCTGCCGCCGAGCCCGTGACGGTCGCGCGCGGCGCGAACGCCGCGACGGCGGTCGGCTCGCGGTCGTCGCTCGGCGGCGGCGCGAGCGCGCAGACGACGATCGCGTCGCCGCTCGACGCGCTCGCGCGCGACGAGGTGCTGCGGACGCGCAACTTCATCTACATGGGCTTCGGCGTCGCGTTCGGCGGGCTCGCCGCGATCCCGTTCTTGCCGGGCGGTTACTACGAGACCCGGATCTTCGTCGTCGGAATCCTGATCGGCATGGCGGGCATGGTCTATCTGTGGAACCGCGCGCGCGACGCCGCGACGTTCCACCGCGGCCCCGGCGTGACGATCGCGTGGCTCGTCGCCGGCATCGCGGTCAACACCGCGGTGCCGTACTTCGGGCCGTACTCGCCGGTCCCGATCCTGCTGCTGATCGGCGTCTACTTCGTGGGCCTCGGGCGCAGCGGCAAGTGCGCGTTCGCGCTGTACGCCGAATGCTCGATCGTGCAGGGCTCGGCCGGCGCGCTCGCGATCTTCGGCATCGCCGATCCGGGGATCGTGCGCGCCGACTACCTGCCCGTGCACGTGCAGATCATCCTGCAGGCGCTCGTGCAGATGATCTTCGCGGCGGCGTACTTCATCTCGCGCGCGTCGCGGCGCGCGTCGCTGGCTGCGCTCGGCGAGCTGCAGGACGCGATCCGCGCGGTCTCGCAGCGCGAGGCGCTGCTGCAGGAGGCCCGCGAGGAGCTGCGCCGCGCGCTCGGCAGCGGGCGCGGCCGGTTCAGCGATCAGACGATCGGCCACTACCGGCTCGGCGAGCTGCTCGGCCGCGGCGCGATGGGCGAGGTCTACGAGGGGCTCGACACGCGCGACGATCGCCCGGTCGCCGTGAAGATGCTCGCGCAGACGTCGCTCGGCAATCCCGATCACGTGACGCGGTTCATGCGCGAGCTGCAGACGACCGTCGCGATCGACTCGCCGTACGTCGTGCGCGTGCTCGACGTCGGCCAGGAGCCGCTGCCGCACCTCGTGATGGAGAAGCTCGTCGGCCGCGACCTGTCCTCGATCCTGCGCGAGAAGCGCGTGCTCGCGCCGGCCAAGGTCGTCGAGCTGCTGCAGCAGGTCGGCGCCGGCATCACCGCGGCCGGCGCGCTCGGCGTGATCCATCGCGATCTCAAGCCGCAGAACGTGTTCCTCGCCGACACGACGTGGAAGATCCTCGACTTCGGCGTGTCGCGGCTCGCCGACACCGGCGACACGCTGACCCAGGGCCACCTCGTCGGCACGCCCGCGTACATGGCGCCCGAGCAGGCGCGCGGCGCGCGCGTCGATCACCGTGCCGATCTCTACGCGCTCGCGGCGATCGCGTATCGCTGCCTCACCGGTCACGCGCCGTTCGCGAGCGGCGAGATCGTGGACGTGCTCTATCGCGTCGTCCACACGCCGCCGCGGCGGCCGACGTCGCTCGCGAAGCTGCCCGACGATCTCGATCTCGCGCTCGCGATCGGGCTCGCGAAGCAACCCACGGATCGGTTCGCGACCGCCGCGGAGCTCGCCGCCGCGATCGCCGACGCGCTCGGCGGCCGGCTCGCCGAGCCGATCCGCGCGCGCGCGAGCCGGCTCGCCGCCGCCTGGACCGCGTAATTTTCTGATCGAGGCGTTGACACGGAGCGTCACTCGCTTGTAAGAACCTACCGAACGGTCGGTAGGTATCCAGAAGGCGGCTGAACATGCTACGAAACCGACGTGAATTCGGGGACCTCGGGTGGCAGCCCGAAGCTGCGTCGCATCCTGGAACGGGCTGCGAGGCTGATCTTCGAGAAGGGCTACGAGGGGACCAGCATGCAGGACATCGCGGATGCCTGTGGGCTGACGAAGGCCGGCCTCTATCACCATGTCTCGACGAAGGAGGCGCTGCTCGTCGCGATCATGGAGTACGGGATGGATCTGTTCGAGGAGGTGGTGCTCGCGCGGGTCGAGCACATCACCGACCCGCTGGAGCGCCTGCGCAAGACGATGGCGTGCAACCTCGATCTCGTGACGCAGGACTCGTCGAAGGAGGTGACGATCATCCTCCACGAGCACCAGACGCTGACCGGCGAGGCGCACAAGACGATCAACGCGCGCAAGAAGCGCTACGTGCGCTTCCTCGAGCACAGCTTTCGCGAGGCGATGGACGCCGGTCAGATCCGCAAGGTCGATCCGACGCTGGCGTCGTTCTCGCTGCTCGGCACCGTGCTGTGGACGTACAAGTGGTACCGGCCCGACGGCCGGCTGCCGCCGCAGCAGCTCGCCGACGGCATGATCGACCTGTTCTTCCTCGGGCTCGTGCCGTAGCAGGTGCCGCGTGACGCGGTGGGTGGGCCTCGACGAGGCCGCCGCCGCGATCGACGACGGCGCGTGGCTCGCGCCGGGCGGGTTCATGCTCGGCCGCGCGCCGATGGCGCTCGTGTTCGCGCTGATCCGCGCGGGCCGCCGCGACCTCCGCGTGATCTCGCTGCCGAACCCGCTGCCGGCCGAGATGCTCGTCGCCGCGGGATGCGCCGCGCGCGTCGAGCTGCTGTTCGGCGCGCTCACGCTCGCCAATCGCGTGCGGCCGATGCCCGCGCTCAAGCGCGCGATCGAGCGGGCCGAGATCTCGTGGGCCGAGCACGACGGCTACCGCGTCGTGCAGCGGCTGCGCGCCGCCGCGATGGGCGTGCCGTTCCTGCCCGCGCCCGACGCCGACGTGTCCGAGCTCGCGACGCTCGATCCGCCCGCGTACGCGATCGATCCGTTCACCGGCGCGCGCGTGCCGGTCGAGCGCGCGTTTCACCCCGACGTCGCGATCGTCCACGCGCACGTCGCCGACGACGCCGGCAACCTCTACCTCGAGGATCCGACGACCGATCTGCTCGTCGTCAGCGCGGCGCGCCGCGTGATCGCGACCGCCGAGACGCGCGTGCGCCAGCTCGCGCGCATCACGGTGCCCGCGTTCCAGGTCGAGCTCGTCGCCGAGGTGCCCGGCGGCGCGTGGCCGACCGGCTGCGGCGGCGTGTACCCGCACGACGAGCCGGCGCTGCTCGCGTACCTGGCCGAGGCCGAGGCCGGGCGCGGCGCGACGTGGATCGACGCGGTGCTCGCCGGCCACATCCCGCTGCGAGGTGCGGCGTGATGGCAAGGTCCGGCTCCGGCGGAGCGCGCGGCACCGCCGAAGGGCGGTGCGGAGGATGATCGCCGAGCGGCTGGTATGGCAGATGGCGCGCGAGATCCGCGACGGCGCGGTGGTCGCGACCGGCGTCGCGTCGCCGCTCGCGGTGCTCGCGATCGCGGTCGCGAAGGCGACGCACGCGCCGACGCTGACGTACCTCGCGTGCGTCGGCGCGATCGATCCGGACGTCACGCGGCTGCATCGCTCGAGCGAGGACCTCGCGTACCTCTCGGGGCGCGCCGGCGAGATCACGATCCCCGATCTGTTCGATCACGCGCGGCGCGGCCACGTCGACACCGTGTTCTTCGGCGCGGTCGAGGTCGACGGCGACGGCGGCACGAACCTCACCGCGGCGGGCTCGCTCGCGAAGCCTCTGACGAAGTTCCCCGGCGTCGTCGGCGCGTGCTCGCTCCGGCGCTGGTGCAACCACCCGGTGCTCGTCGTGCCGCGCCACAGCGCGCGCTGCCTGGTCCCGCGCGTGCGGATCCGCAGCACCGCCGACGCGCGGCGCACGCGCCTGCTCACCGATCTGGCGCTGTTCTCGATCGGCGACGGCGGCGCGAAGCTCGAGGCGATCGCGCGTCACGCGACGCTCGACGAGGTGCGCGCGCGCACCGGCTTCGCGTTCCGCGAGACGCCCGAGCTCGTGCGGCTCGCCGATCCGCCGGCGGACGCGCTCGCCGCGATCCACCGCCTCGACCCCGACAACCTGCGCGCCGACCTCGTCGGCCGCGCTGCCTAGGAGACCGTCATGGAAGCTGTCGTCCTCGAGAAGTTCGGCGCCGCGAGCCACCTCGCGGTGCGATCGGTCCCCGATCCGCAGCCGGGGCCGGGCGAGGTGCTGCTGCGCGTGCGCGCGTGCGGCGTCTGCTACCACGACGTCATCAACCGCCGCGGCTCGCTGCCGCGCACGTCGGTGCCCGCGATCCTCGGCCACGAGGTCGCCGGCGAGGTGATCGCGGTCGGTCCCGGCGTGACGACGTGGCGGCTCGGCGATCGCGCGGCGACGCTGCAGCGCCTGTCGTGCGGCGCGTGCGAGACGTGCGCGTCGGGCCGGCCGAGCCTGTGCAAGCGCGACAACCGGTTCTTCGGCGAGGAGCTGGCCGGCGGCTACGCGGCGAAGATGGTGGCGCCGGTCGCCGGCATCGGCCGCGTGCCCGACGGCATGTCGTGGGCGGTCGCCGCGACCGTGTGCTGCACGGCCGGCACCGCGGTCCACGTCGTGCGCACGCGCGGCCGCGTGCAGCGCGGCGAGACCGTGCTCGTCACCGGCGCGAGCGGCGGCGTCGGGCTGCAGACCGTGCAGCTCGCGCGGCGCGACGGCGCGCGCGTGATCGCGGTGACGTCGAGCGCGAGCAAGCTCGACGCGCTGTACAGCGCCGGCGCGCACGAGGTCGTCGTCGCACCGAAGCTCGACTTCGCGCGCGAGGTGCGCGCGCTGACCGGCGGCGAGGGCGTCGCCGTCGCGATCGAGATCGTCGGCAGCGCGACGTTCTCGCAGACGCTCAAGGCGATGGCGCCGGGCGGCCGCGTCGTCATCGTCGGCAACCTCGAGTCGGGCACGATCGAGCTCAACCCCGGCCTCGTGATCGTCAAGGAGCTCGAGATCCTCGGCGCCTACGCGACGACGCAGGGCGAGCTCGAGACCGCGCTCGAGCTCACGCACGCCGGCCTGCTCACGCCGTTCGTCACCGAGGTGCTGCCGCTGCGCGCGGCCGCCGCCGCGCATGTCCGTCTCGAGAACCGCGAGGTCGCGGGGCGCCTCGTGCTCAGCCCCGACGTCGCCTGAAAGGAACCCATGAAGAAGGTAGGAATCGACTCGATCGCGCTCGCCGTACCCCACCGCTACATCGACCTCGCCGACCTCGCGGTCGCGCGCGGCGTCGAGCCCGCGAAGTACACGCAGGGCCTCGGCGCGAAGGAGATGGCGATCGCCGAGCCCGGCGAGGACACCGTCGCGCTCGCGACGTCCGCCGCGCGCCGCGCGCTCGCCGCCGCCTGCGTCGATCGCGACGAGCTCGGCATGCTCGTCGTCGGCACCGAGACCGGCGTCGATCACTCCAAGCCGGTCGCGTCGTACGTGCACGGGCTGCTCGAGCTGCCGGGCGCGATGCGCGTGTTCGATACCCAGCACGCGTGCTACGGCGGCACCGCCGGCGTGATGGCCGCGGTCGAGTGGATCGCGTCGGGCGCGGCGGCCGGCCGCAAGGCGCTCGTGATCTGCTCCGACATCGCGCGCTACGGCGTGCGCACCGCCGGCGAGCCGACCCAGGGCGCCGGCGCGGTCGCGATGGTGATCGCGCAGGACCCGGCGATCCTCGAGCTCGAGGTCGGCATGTCGGGCACGTCGAGCACGCACGTCCACGACTTCTGGCGCCCGCTCGGCCACCGCGAGGCGCAGGTCGACGGCCACTACAGCGTGCAGTGCTACCTCGACGCGCTGTCCGCCGCGTACCGCGGCTGGAAGCTGCAGGCGATCCGCCGCGAGCTCGTGCACGCCGCCGAGCTCGTCAGCGAGAAGCTCGCGCGCATCTGCTACCACGTGCCGTTCTGCAAGATGGCGCGCAAGGCGCACGTCCAGCTGCGCAAGTGCGATCTCGACGACTCGCGCGCGCCGTGGGACGCGGCGTTCGAGGAGGAGCGCGCCGCGAGGAGCTTCCGCGAGCAGGTCGAGCCGTCGCTCGCGGCGTGCGCGCGCGTCGGCAACATCTACACCGGCTCGCTCTACCTCGCGCTCGCCGGGCTGCTCGAGGCGCAGGCGGGCGAGCTGCGCGGCAAGCGGCTCGGCCTGTTCTCGTACGGCAGCGGCTGCACGAGCGAGTTCTTCTCCGGAGTCGTCGCCCCGCGTGCAGCCGAGCGGGTCTCCGCGGCGCCGATCGCCAGCGTGCTCGCCGAGCGCGAGCGGATCTCGATCGAGGAGTACGAGCGGATCATGGCGCTCACCACGCCGCTCGGGAGCGGGAGCGACGTGCGCTTCACCGGCGTCGTCGAGCACCGCCGCGAGTACTCCCGCGGTACACCGCGGGCATGAAGATCGTCGTCATCGGATCCACCGGAACCATCGGCTCGGCTGTCGTCAAGGCACTGGCGGGCCGCCACGAGGTCGTGGGCGTGCATCGCAAGAGCGAGCCGCGCGCAGACATCCACGACGCGCGCTCGATCGCGCAGCTCTTCGATCACGTGAAGGACGTCGACGCGGTGATCTCGTGCGCGGGCGGCGCGGCGTGGAAGCCGCTCGCCCAGCTCACCGACGCCGACTTCGAGGCCTCGCTGCGCGACAAGCTGATGGGGCAGGTCAACGTGATCCGCACCGCGCTGTCGCGCGTGCGCGACGGCGGCGCGGTCGTCGTCACCAGCGGCGTGCTCGCGACCAAGCCGATGCCGGGCAGCGCCGCGGTGTCGCTCGTCAACGCCGGGCTCGAGGGCTTCACGCGCGCGGCCGCGCTCGAGGCGACGCGCGGCGTGCGTGTCAACGTCGTCAGCCCGCCGTGGGTGACCGAGACGCTGCAGGCGATGAAGATGGACACCTCGATCGGCAAGCGCGCCGCCGAGGTCGCGAAGGCGTACGTCGCGGCGATCGAGGGCAAGCAGACGGGGCAGGTGATCGAAGCCTAGGCGGTGCGCTCGAGCCCGGCCTTGACGCGCCCGAGGTAGTCGCCGACGCCGCTCTTGATCTTGCGCTCGACGATCGGGCGCAGCACGGCGCCGAGGATGCGGTTCACCTCCATGTCGCACTCGATCGACTCGCTGTACTCGACGCGCGTGCCGTCGGCGGTCGGCGACAGGCGCGCCTCGCCGTTCGAGCGCATGTTGCCGGCCCCGACCGTCTTCCACGTCACCTTGTCGTGTCCGTCGAACTCGTAGTGGACGACGTAGTCGGCGCGGAACTTGACGCCCTTCTCCTCGACCGGCTTGCGTACCCAGTGCACGGTCTGCGCGTCGACCTTCTCGCTCGACTCGATCTCGTCACCCATCGCGACGCGAATTCGCTCGGGGACGGTCAGCGCCTCGGCGATCTGCTCGGGCGTGGCGTGAATCGTGACCACTCGCCTGTCACTGCTCGCGAACGTCGGCATGCCCCGAGGGGAAGCATGTTTCGGGCCGACGCAAGGCGCGGGAATTACGCGGTGCGCCACGCGAGCTGCCGGCTAGCCAGGAAGCCACACCGCCGCGGTGTCGTCACCGTGCGGGCGCAGGCGGCCGGCGAGGTACTCGATGCCGAGCCACGCGCAGATCACGGCATCGAGCGCGTCCTCGTGGCGCTTGAGCGGCGTGCCGGGCGCGATGCGCGGCAAGCCGCCGTCGATCGTGCGGGCGAGCGCGCGGCGCAGCGACGCCCATCGCGCGAGCAGCGCGCGCCGGCGCGCGAGCGGCGACCGCGATGGCCAGTACTGCGCGGCGCGCGCGAGCTTGTACGGCACGCGGCAGCTCGCGCCGACGAGCGCGATCGCCGCGGCATGCGGGAACACCTCGATCAGCGCGCGGCGGGGCGAGGCGTCCGTGGTGGCCAGCGCGTAGCCGTGGCGCTCGAAGCCGGCGCGCATCGCCTCGGCCGTCGCGCTCGCGATCACCGGGCTGTGCACGCCGAGCTTGTAGCGCGCGAGCGCGCGGGCACAAGCGTCGTCGGCGGCGCGCCGGCGCGTGATCGGCGAGGCCTGGAGCGGCATGTCGATCGCGACCACGTCGGGCGGCGCGCCGGCGAGCCGCGTCGCGATCGCGACGAGCGCGTCGCAGTCGGCGGCTCCGGGGACGGGCCGCGCGCGCCAGTTTACGCTCGCCCCGAAGCTCGCGTAGCTCGGCGCGACCGCGAGGCACTCCCAGCGGCGCCCGCGCGCGCGCACCAGCGCGATGCCGCTCGGATGGTGCGGCGTCCACGCGGCGTCGATGCCGAGGACGACGAGCATCACCACCCGCGCCGCCGCGCGGCGAGGTACGCGCGCCCGCGCGGTGACAGCTCGTAGCCGACCTCGAAGCTCTGGGTCAGCCCCAGCTTCTTGAGCTTGCGCACGTCGACCTTGAACGGCAGCGTGTCGCGGCCGAGCTTCGCGGCGAGCTTCGACGCGGCGACGCGCGGGTGCTTGTCGATCAGCGCGAGCGTCTTGCGTGTCCACGGCGCGCGCGCGTCGAGCTTCGCGAGCTTCGCCGCGATCGCCGCGACGTCGTCGCGCGTCAGCCGGGCGTCGAGCGCGATCTCGACGCGATCGCCGTCGCCGCCGTGGTGCAGCTCGACGCGGTAGAGCTCGGTGGCGTCGTCGAGGCCGCCGGCGTGCGGGCCGCTGCGCAGGTACTCGACGAGCTCGCCGCGCGCCGCGAACCCGGCGAGCTGCGCGTCGGCGTCGGTGATGTCGCGCACCGGCACGAGCCGCACGTCGTCGACCTCGAGCACACCGATCGGGTGACAGCGATAGCGCCCGCCCGCCCGCACGTGCGGCTTGTCCCAGCGCCGGAACGTCAGCCGGATCGAGCCATCGACCAGACCGGCGTGGAACGGCTTCTTGAACAGCAGCACGCGCGGTGGACTATACAATGAGGCGGATGTCCGGACCGCTCGCCGAAAAGCTCGCACGCCTCGGCGTCCGCCGGCTGCTGCTCGCGATCTTCGATGCGAGCTTCCCGTCGGATCCCGACGAGGATCTCGGACGTGGCTCGCCGGCGACGCGCGCGGCGGAGCGCCTGTTCGCGTACGCGCGCGCGCTCGGGTTCACCGGGATCCAGCTCGGGCCCCAGGGCCAGACCGCGCGCGGCAACCCATCGCCGTACGACGGCACGATCTTCTCGCGCAACGTCGGTAACATCCCGGCGCGCACGCTGCGCGAGCTCGCCGGAGACGCCGCGGTCGACGCGGCGCTCGTCGCGGGTGGCGGACCGGTGCACTACCTCCACGCGTACGACGCGAGCCACGCGCTCGTCGCGCGCGCGTACGACCACATCACGCCGGAGCTGGGCGCGCGCCTCGGCGAGTTCCGCCGCGCGAACGCGAGCTGGCTCGAGCCCGACGCGCTGCACGCCGCGCTGTGCGCGACGCACGGCGGCACCGGGTTTCGCGACTGGCCCGAGCGCGAGCGCGAGCTGTGGCTGCGCGGCGATCGCGCGCTCGCGAACGAGCTGCTCGCCGCGCACGCCGACGCCGTCGCGCGCTACGCGTTCGGCCAGCTGCTCGTCCACGAGGCGCACGCGCGCGCCCGCGACCGCGCGCAGCTCGCGCTGTACGGCGATCTCCAGGTCGGCTACTCCGACGCCGACGCGTGGACCTGCGCGCCGGCCTTCCTGCGCGGCTGGGACATGGGCGCGCCGCCGAGCCGCACGAACCCCGACGGCCAGCCGTGGGGCTACCCCGTGCTCGATCCCGCACAGTACACCGGCACGGCCCGCGCGCTCGTCGACGCGCGCGCCGACAAGGCGTTCCGCGAGTACGACAGCCTGCGCATCGATCATCCGCACGGGCTGGTGTGCCCGTGGGTGTATCGCCCGGAGCGCGGCGTCGCGGCAGGCACGCGGCTGTTCGAGTCACCGGACGATCCCGAGCTCGCGCGGTTCGCGATCGCGCGCGCCGATCAGCTCGATCGCGGCAAGCCGCGCTACGCCGACGACTGGGTGCACGGGCTCGACGCGGCGCAGGTCGACCGCTACTCGATCCTGTTCGACGCGCTGCTCGCGGCGGCGGTGCGCCACGGCCGCGCGCGCGCCGACCTCAGCTGCGAGGTGCTGAGCACGTTGCCCGCGCCGCTCGGCCGCGTGCTCGCCCGCTACGGGCTCGGCCGCTGGCGCGTCACGCAGAAGGCGAACCTCGACGATGCCAGCGACGTCTACCGCAGCGAGAACTTCGCGCGCGAGGACTGGGCGATGCTCGGCAACCACGACACCGCGCCGATCCTCGCCGTCGTGCGCGGCTGGCCGCCGGCGAAGCGCGAGCAGTGGGCGCGCCACCTCGCCGCGCGCCTCCACCTCGCCGAGCCCGCGCGCCTCGCGCGAGACGGCTTCCTCGCGACCGCGATGCTCGCCGAGATCTTCGCGTCGCGCGCCGAGAACGTGTCGATCTTCTTCGCCGACCTGTTCGGCTTCACCGAGCGCTTCAACAGCCCCGGCGTGATCGACGACGCGAACTGGACGCTGCGCCTGCCGCACGACTTCGAGCGCCTGCATGCCGACCGGCTCGCGCGCGAAGAGGCGCTGGACGTGCCTCTAGCTGTCGACCTCGCGCTGGAAGCGACGGGCTGAAGAAGATGAACTAACCACAAAGGCACGAAGGGCACAAAGCAGCGGGTTTCTCGGCGGACACTTCGCCGCGAAGCATCTCGCTCTGATCTCTGTGTCCTTTGTGTCTTTGTGGTTGGATCCTCCTACAGGCGCAGGAACACGCCGCCGAGCGGCGGTAGCGTCAGGCTCAGCGAGAACGGGCGGCCGTGCACGCGCACCGGCGTCGCGTCGACCGCGCCGAGGTTGCCGTGGCCGCTGCCGCCGAGCTCGAGCGCGTCGGTGTTGAGGATCTCGCTCCACAGGCCGAGCCGGGTGACGCCGACGCGGTAGTTGAAGCGCGGCACCGGCGTGAAGTTGAGCGCGCACACGACGCGCGTGTCGTCCTTCGCGATCCGCTCGTAGACGAGCACGCTGCGCTCGGCGTCGTCGGCCGCGAGCCAGTGAAACCCGGCGGGCTCGCAGTCGAGCTCGTGCAGCGCACGCTCGCTGCGGTACAGCCGGTTCAGCTCGCCGACGAGCAGCTGGATCTGGCGGTGCGAGACGTCGTCGAGCAGGTGCCAGTCGAGGCTCGCGTCGTGGTTCCACTCGTTCCACTGCGCGAGCTCGTCGCCCATGAACAGCAGCTTCTTGCCCGGCTGCGACCACTGGTACGCGTAGAGCAGGCGCAGGTTCGCGAACCGCTGCCAGCGATCGCCCGGCATCTTCGCGAGCAGCGAGCCCTTGCCGTACACGACCTCGTCGTGGGAGAGCGGCAGCACGAACCGCTCGCTCCACGCGTACATGCCGCGGAACGTGAGCTCGCCGTGGTGGTGCTTGCGGTGGACCGGATCGAGCGCGAGGTACTTCAGCGTGTCGTGCATCCAGCCCATGTCCCACTTGTACGAGAAGCCCAGGCCACCCTCGCGCGGCGCGTGCGTGACCTTCGGCCACGCGGTCGACTCCTCGGCGACCGTGATCGCGGCCGGCTGCTCGCGCGCGATCGCCTCGTTCAGGCGCTGCAGCAGCTCGACGGCCTCGAAGTACTCGTTGCCGCCCTTGCTGTTCGGCACCCACTCGCCCGCCTCGCGGCCGTAGTCGCGGTACAGCATCGACGCGACGCCGTCCACGCGCAGCCCGTCGACGTGATAGCGCTCGAGCCAGAACAGCGCGCTCGACAGCAGGAAGCTGCGCACCTCCGGCCGCCCGAAGTCGAAGATCGACGTGTTCCATTCGGGATGAAAACCGAGCCGGCGATCCGGGTGCTCGTACAGCGCGGTGCCGTCGAAGTAGACGAGCCCGTGCTCGTCGGTCGGGAAGTGCGCGGGGACCCAGTC
>JBLMXA010000827.1:0-5444 GCA_050257515.1 Acidobacteriota bacterium
GGCGCCGTGTTCACCGATCCGTCGCTCGAGATCTACAAGGCGGCGCAGCTCGAGCGCGGGTTCTGGAAGACCGTCAACCTCGGCGGCGCGATCGCGAGCGTCGGCGCGATGAAGCGCGGCTTCCGCCAGGGCAAGACCCAGGGCGACGCGACCCAACAGGGCGGCGTGCTCGTCGTCGGCAAGGACGGGAGCGTGGTCCTCCATCATATCTCGAGGTACCCCGGCGACAACGCGAAGCCGGCTGACATCGTGCACGCGCTCGGCGAGCAGCGGTAGACTGGTCGGGTGCCGTCGATCACGCTCGCCGTGGTCCCCTCGGCGACGCCCGGCGATCACCGCGCCGCGCTCGACGAGCTGTGCGGCGCTCTATCGACGCAGCTCGGCTACCGCGTGCGAGGGATGACGCCGGAGTCGTACTCCGAGCTGATCTCGCAGCTCGAGCGCGATCGCGTGCAGTACGCGTGGATGTCGCCGGCGCTCGTCGTGCTCGCGGCCGAGAAGCAGCGGCTCGAGCCCCTGCTGTCGGCGGTGCGCGAGGATCGCACCGATTACCGCTCGGTGCTGTTCGTCGCCGACGAGGCGCCGTTCCAGAGGATCGACGACCTCCACGGCAAGAAGGTCGCGTGGGTCGACGCGGCGTCCGCGTCGGGATATCTCGTGCCGCGCCTGCACCTCGCTGCGAAGGGCATCGCTCCGGCGCGGCTGTTCGGCGACGAGCTGTTCCTGCGCTCGCACGCCGAGGTCGTGCGAGCGGTGTACGACGGCCGCGCCGACATCGGCGCGACATACGCGCACCGGCCGGCGCAGGGGCGGCCGATCCGGCGCGCCGGCTTCATCGATGTCGCGCCCGACCGGCCGGCACGCGTGCTCGAGTGGACGCAGGCGATCCCTTCGGACGTGATCGCGGGCCACGGCCTGCTCTCGCGCACGCAGCACCGCGCGTTCGCCGCGGCGATCGGGGCGCTCGCCGAGCGCGAGGACGGGCGCGCGCTGCTCTATCGCGCGTTCCATGCCGAGCGGTTCACGCCGACCCCACGCGACGCGCTGCGCCCGCTCTGGCAGATGGTCCGCCTCGCGCGCACGCACGGCCTGCTACATCATCTCTGATCGATGCCGAGCGCGGCGGCGACGCGCTTGACCGTCGACAGCTCCTGCGGCGACAGGTGGCCGTCCGCCGACGCGGCGTCGACGAGGCGCGCGAGCAGCTCGCGGCGCTCCTCGAGCGAGAGCGCCTTCACGATCGGCTCCGCCTCGTCCCAGCCCTCGAGCTCGATGACCTGCGCGCGCTCCGCCTCGGTCAGCCCGAGCTCCTGCATCAGATCCGAGAGGAATCCGTGCTCCTCGTCGGTCATCATGCCGTCCGCGACCAGCACTTTCGACACCAGCAGGCACTTCGCCATGTTCGGAGTCATCTCTCGACACTCTACACGCTACACTGCCGCGCATGCGGTTTGTCGCTGCCTTGCTCGTGCTCGCCGGACTCACCGCACCCGCCGCGGCGCAGGCCGACGACGAGGCGACGATGCGCGAGCTGCGCCGGGCGTACGGCGAGCTCCGCCAGGTCGCGGTCGATTCTCACCAGGAGTATCCGGTCGTCGAGCTGGTGACGATGGGCGTCGGCTCGCTGATCTGGGAGCGCCACGGCCACATCGCGCTGTGCCTCGACTACGGCGGGCCGCGCGTCGATTGCTACAACTACGGCGTCGCGAACTTCCTGCACCCGATCGCGATGGCGGCGGGGTTCTTCCGCGGCACGCACAGCTTCTGGGTCGCGCGCATGGATCCCGACGAGATGCTGTGGGTGTACGTCCACGCCGACCGCACGATCTGGGTCCAGCCGCTGCCGCTCACCATGGATCAGAAGAAGCAGGTCGAGCAGAAGCTGCAGAGCGACATCCGCGAGGAGAACAAGTACTACGCGTACGACCACTTCTGGGACAACTGCACGACGCGCGTGCGCGACATCATCGATCACGCGACCGGCGGCGCGCTGTCGTCGATGAAGGAGCCGACCGACGGCCGCACGTACCGCGATCTCGCGCGCGCCGGCTTCTACGGCATGAAGATCCCGCTGCTCATCACCGACGTCGCGATGGGCCGCGTCACCGATCGCGAGCCGACGTACTACGAGCGCATGTTCCTGCCCGACTACCTGCGCGAGGCGGTGCAGAAGAAGTGGGGCGTCGAGCCGATCGCGATCTACACGCGCAAGGGTCCGCCGGCCTCGCACGACACGTCGAGCGGCCGGTTCCTGTTCGCGCTCGTGCTGCTGCTGCTCACGTCGCCGGCGTGGGCGACGCGGCTGTGGGGCCGCTTCCAGCGCGCCGGCCTCGCGGTCGCGCTCGTGCCCCAGGTGATCCTCGGAGCGGTGTTCTGGTTCCTCGCGATCATCAGCCCGCTACCGTACGTGCGGTGGAACGAGAGCTGCCTGGTGCTGATCCCGCTCGATCTCGCGCTGCTGTGGCTCGCGCCGGAGCGCCGCCGTGTCTACGCGCGCATCCGCGTCGCGATGCTCGGCGTGATCGTGCTGCTCATGGTCGTCGGCGTGCTCGTGCAGCCGATCTGGCCCGAGATCGTGTGGCCGCTCGTGCCGTGCGCGGTCGTCGGCTTCTGGCCGCACAAGGAGCCCGCGAAGACCGAGGAGCCGACCAAGAGCGACAAGCCGCCGCGCCGCTGGGGCGCGCAGAAGAAGAAGAAGAAGAAGTAGCCGCCAAGACGCCATGCACGCCGAGACAGAACGCCAAGAGATCTCTAATGAGGATCTTCTTGGCGTCTGTCTTGGCGATCTCGGCGTCTTGGCGGCCAATCTCGACGACGACGTGCACGTCCCCATTGTCGCACGCGGAGGCTAGACTGCGCCCATGAAGCCCCACCGCCTGCCTCGCCATCGCGAGACGCATCGCAGCGAGCGCGCCGGCTGGCTGCGGGCCGCGGTGCTCGGCTCCAACGATGCGATCGTGTCGGTCTCGAGCCTCATGATCGGCGTCGGCGCGGCCGACGCGACCAAGCCGGCGATGCTCGTCGCCGGCGTCGCCGGGCTCGTCGCCGGTGCGATGTCGATGGCCGCCGGCGAGTACGTGTCGGTGAGCTCGCAGCGCGACGCCGAGCACGCCGACATCGCGAAGGAGACCGAGGAGCTCGCGACCGCGCCCGATGCCGAGCTCCACGAGCTCGCGGGAATCTACATCAAGCGCGGGCTCGATCGCGAGCTCGCGATGCAGGTCGCCCACCAGCTATCCGAGCACGACCGGCTCGGCGCCCACCTGCGCGACGAGCTCGGCATCCACGAGCAGACGCGCGCGCGCCCGCTGCAGGCGGCGTGGATCTCCGCGGTCAGCTTCGCCGCGTTCGCGCTGCTGCCGCTGCTCGCGCTCGCGCTGACGCCGGCGGCGTGGCGGATCCCGGCGATCGTGGTCGTCACGCTCGCGTCGCTCGGCGCGCTCGGGGCGCTCGGCGGTCGGCTCGGCGGCGCGCCGATGCTGCGCGCGGCGGTGCGCGTCGCCGGGGGCGGCGCGCTCGCGATGGCGGTCACCGCGGCGATCGGCCGGATGCTCGGCGTCGCCGGCGTGTGATTGGGTTACAATCGAGCTATTCCGGACGCTTCACCCATCCGCCGCGTGATCGAGCAGCGCGAGGTGCACGTCGTCTACCAGCCGGTCGTCGATCTCCGCACGCACAAGGTGTTCGCGTACGAGGCGCTGGCCCGCACGAAGGCTCCCGAGTTCGACGGCCCGCTCGCGCTGTTCGCCGCCGCGGTCGAGGAGCAGTGCACCGGCCAGCTCGGCCGCGTGCTGCGCCAGCTCGCGCTCGACGGCTGCGCGACCCATCCGCTGTTCCTGAACCTTCACCCCGCCGAGCTCAACGAGGGCTGGGTCGTTCAGCCCAACGACCCGATCTTCAATCACAATGACGACGTCTACCTCGAGATCACCGAGGCCGTGCCGCTGTCGCACTTCCGGCTGTGTCAGAACATGCTGGAGGAGGTGCGCGGGCGCGGCGTCCACCTCGTGGTCGACGACCTCGGCGCGGGCTACTCGAACCTCAAGTACATCGCCGACCTCCACCCGCGCGTGGTCAAGCTCGACCGCGGGCTGGTCGCCGGCCTGTCGACGACCACGCGCCTGTTCAAGCTCGTGTCGGCGATCGTCCGGCTGTGCAGCGAGCTCGACGCCAAGGTGGTGGCGGAGGGCATCGAGACTCCCGGCGAGCTGGCGGCGGTGCTCGCCGCCGGCGCCCGGTACGGACAGGGATACTTGCTGGCCCGGCCGGCGTTTCCGCCGCCCGAGGCCGTGTGGCCCCAGGACGTTCCCAACCCGCCGCGCACACGCACGACGGGGCGGATTCCCAGGATCCGGCGCTGACGGATGCTCAGGCCTGCGCGTCGGGCGCGGCCTTGCCCTCGTTCTTGATCGTCTGGACCTCGGTCCGGATCATCTGAGCGAAGTTCTTGAGCTCCTGCATGGCCAGGCGGACGCGGGTACCGGCCGCCTTGTTGCCCTCCTTGTAGAACTTCTCGAAGTCGCCCGCCATGCCGGCCACGAGCTGCTGGAGCTCCTGGTAGCGGTCCTTGCCCGCTGCGACGTTCTCGGACGTGTTGGTTTCGGTGTTCGTGTTGGTGTCCATGGGAGGGCGACCTTGCCCTGACCCTCTGACATGCGCAATCAAAGAGTCCTGTATCTCGCTAACTATCTGAAAATGCACCGAGTGCGGTCAGCTCCCCGCGATCGAAGAACAGCCGCTCGCAGCCCTCGCACCAGTCGTACTCGACGTCGCCAGCGCCCCGAAGCGCAATCATCTCCCGGTCGCACTCGTGGCAGCGCGCGGTCGTCGTGCGGTGCTGGAGCGTCGCGACGACCCCTCCCTCGATCACGTGGGCGAGCCCGAGCGCGTCGATGGTCTCTGCCTCGCCCTTGTCGAGGGCGACCCCTCCGCACGCGGGGCAGCGGTCGATCTCGACCTGCCGGATCTCCACGGTCACCATGTCATTCGCGCACGCCGGGCACTTCATGGCGCGAGCTTATCCCACGCGGCTGCCGCCGATCCGGTACTCAGATCGTGACATTCACCATTTACATGCCGCCGCTCGAGTTGACCGCGGTGCCCGTGACCGTGGTCGAGCCCGGCACGCGCATCACCGCGTTCGGGCACGTCCCCGAGAACGTGCCGGTGATCGTCAGGTCGAGCGTGACCGTGCCCTTGAGGTCGCCGGTCATCGTGTAGTCGCCCATCAGCGACGCGTTGATCGAGTTGCCGGAGCTGCCGTTGAGCTTGATGCTGAGCAGCGGCTGCATCGTGACGTCCGTGCTGGTGTCGTAGGTGACCGACATCTTGTTGTTCTTGCTGTCGATCTCGAACGGGCCGTCGGTGTACTTCACCATGCCGACGTCTAGGCCCATCGACAGCTGCGAGCAGTTGCCGCTGTCGACCTTGCCCGAGATCGTCAG
>JBLMXA010000828.1:0-7030 GCA_050257515.1 Acidobacteriota bacterium
GCGTGCCGCTCGCGCCGGCGGTCGCGCTGATCGCGGGCGGCGGCTCGTTCCTCGCGATGCGCGCGGGACAGATCCAGGACCCCGAGCAGTACGGGCAGGCCAAGGTCACCGAGTTCGAGGCGATGGGTGGGCTCGACATCGTGCTGACCAAGCGCATCGCGCTCAGGTTCACCGGCGAGTTCGCGCTGTTCGGCTTCCAGTTCACCGGCAACGGCGCGATGGCGAACGCGCGCGATGGCGACCCGTCGAACATCGACGTCGGCGGCGCGTCGGACCGCTACATCGGCGGCGCGGCGACGATCGCGGTCCTCTACTGAATGCAGCTGCGGCCCCAGACCTCGGCGATCCCGCGTGGCAAGCTCGTCGTCGCCCACCCCGAGCGCAAGGCGCAGCGCGCGCTCCAGCGCCTCGTCGGCGCGACGATGTGCCCGGTCGAGGTCGTCGACGACGTCGACGCGCTCGCCGCGGCGGTCGACGCGCAGACGATCGCGGTCGTCGATCTCGCGCTCGCACGCGAGCACGCGCACCTGCGCGAGCACCCGGCGCGGGCGTGGATCGCGGTGCCGGGCGAGGGGCTCACCGCGGGCGATCCGGCCGCGATCTCGGGCCTGCTCGAGCGCGGCTGGCAGCACGTCGTGGCGCACCCGATGCCGCTGCTCGGCGAGGAGCTGCTCGCGACCGTGCAGAAGCTGCTCCGCGACGACGTGTTCGGCCTCGAGAAGTACGTCGCGTGGGGCGCCGAGATCCGCAGCTACGCGCTCGACGACGCGCGCGAGCGCGACGACGCGGTGGCGACGCTCGCGAAGGACGTCGCCGGCGTCGGGCTGCCCGACCGCATGTCGTCGCTCGTCAGCGTGATCGCGGACGAGCTGATCGCGAACGCGCTGTACGTCGCGCCCGTCGACGAGGCCGGCGCGCGGTTCCGGTCGAGCGAGCCGCGCGATCGCGCCCGCCCGCTGACCGGCCGCGACGCGGTGACGATCCGGTGGGCGACCGACGGCCGCTACATCGCGATCGAGGTCCGCGACCGCTGGGGCTCGATCGACGGCGCCGCGATCGCGCCGAGGCTCGCCGCCGCGCGCCAGCCCACGGCCGGCGACCCCGAGGCCGGCATGGGCCTGCCGCTCGCGTACGCGTGCTGCAACCAGCTCGTGATCGACTGCGCGCCGGGCAAGATCACCGAGATCATCGCGCTGCTCGACGTCCGCTACAAACCGACGGAGCTGGCGCGCGTCGCGTCGTTCCACACGTTCACCGCGGCGGAGGCGCCTTGAGGCTCGCGATCGCGATCGACGGCGCGCGCGTCGTGATGACCGGCCGCATCGACGACAGCGCGCAGCTCGCGCCGGTCGCCGACCGCGTGCCGCACGGTGAGGTGACGATCGACACCGACGGCGTCGTGTTCGTCAACTCCGTCGGCATGCGCGAGTGGCTGCGCCTCGTCCGCGTGCTGCGCGGCCGCGGCCCGGTCGTGCTCGAGCGCGTCGCCGACGTGCTGATGACGCAGCTGAACCTCATCCCGGATGCCGTCCACGGCGTGCGCGTCGCGAGCTTCCACGCGCCGTACACGTGCCCGGCGTGCGGCGGCGAGCACGCGCCCGTCGTCGATGCCGTCGCCCACGCCGACGAGCTGCGCCGGCTCGCCGCACCGCGGCTGCCGTGTCCCGAGTGCGGCTCGGCGATGGAGCTGGGGGACTTTTCGGAGCGCTACCTGTCGATCTTCCGCCGCTGATCCAGCGTCGGACGGGCGTGGTAGCTTGCCGCCCGTGCAGCCAGAAGTCCTCGCTCCTTCGGATACGTTCGCACGCCGTCACATCGGCCCGAGCCCGGCCGAGGTCTCCGAGATGCTCGCGCAGCTCGGCTACCGGTCGCTCGAGGAGCTCGCGAGCGCGACCGTCCCGGCCGCGATCCGGCTCAAGAAGCCGCTCGAGCTCGGCGAGCGGCTGCCGTTCGCGGAGCACGAGCTGCTCGAGGAGCTGAAGAACCTCGCCGCCGACAACCAGGTCCTGCGCTCGTTCATCGGCCAGGGCTACTACGACACGATCACGCCGGGCGTGATCCTGCGCAACGTGCTCGAGAACCCGGGCTGGTACACGCAGTACACGCCGTACCAGGCGGAGATCTCGCAGGGCCGGCTCGAGGCGCTGATCAACTTCCAGACGATGGTCTCGGACCTCACCGCGCTGCCGCTCGCGAACGCGTCGCTGCTCGACGAGGCGACCGCCGCCGCCGAGGCGATGCACATGTGCTTCGGCCACGCCGATCACAAGAGGCACGCGTTCTGGGTCCACGACGCGACCCACCCGCAGACGATCGCGGTGATGCAGACGCGCGCCGAGCCGCTCGGCATCGAGCTACGCGTCGGCTCGCTCGAGCAGATGGCGTTCGGGCCCGAGGTCGCGGGGGTGCTGCTGTCGTACCCGACGACGGACGGCCGCGCGATCGACCTGCGCGACCTCATCGGCAAGGCCCACGCGGCCGGCGCGCTCGCGTGCGTCGCGACGGATCTGCTCGCGCTGACGCTGCTCGTGCCGCCCGGCGAGCTCGGTGCCGACATCGCGTTCGGCAGCGCGCAGCGGTTCGGCGTGCCGCTCGGGTTCGGCGGCCCGCACGCCGCGTTCATGGCGTGCAAGGACGAGCTGCGCCGGCAGATGCCGGGCCGCATCATCGGCGTGTCGAAGGACGGCAAGGGCCGCGTCGCGTACCGGCTCGCGCTGCAGACGCGCGAGCAGCACATCCGCCGCGAGAAGGCGACGAGCAACATCTGCACCGCGCAGGTGCTGCTCGCGGTGATGGCGTCGATGTACGCGGTCTATCACGGGCCGGAAGGGCTGACCGCGATCGCGACGCGCGTGCGCGGGTTCACCGCGGTGATCGCCGCCGGGCTCGCGAAGCTCGGCTACCCGGTGCGGCCGGGCATGTACTTCGACACGCTGCGCGTCGATCTCGACGCCCACACGCAGGCGAAGGTGCTCGCGCGCGCGCTCGAGCGCGGCCTCAACCTGCGCCGCTACGACGACGGCGTCGGCATCTCGTGCGACGAGACCACGTCGCACACCGACGTCCACGATCTGCTCGAGGCGTTCGCGCTCGCGCAGCCGGAGCTGCCGTTCGACGTCGGCGAGCTCGTGCGGGTGACCGCGATGCCGGAGCTGCCGGTCGCGCTCCGGCGCACGTCGCCGTTCCTCGCGCACCCGACGTTCCAGCGCTACCACGCCGAGCACGAGATGCTGCGCTACATGCGGCGGCTCGAGGCGAAGGATCTGTCGCTGACCACGTCGATGATCCCGCTCGGCAGCTGCACGATGAAGCTCAACGCGTCGACCGAGATGTTCCCGGTGACGTGGCCGGAGTTCGGGCGCATCCACCCGTTCGCGCCCGCC
Source organism: Acidobacteriota bacterium (assembly GCA_050257515.1). Classification (GTDB taxonomy): domain Bacteria; phylum Myxococcota_A; class Polyangia; order Haliangiales; family Haliangiaceae; genus JABFXX01. The sequence goes on from JBLMXA010000828.1 coordinate 3,384, forward strand.
GACCAGTGGGGCGGCTACAAGGCGATGTTCGAGCAGCTCGAGGCGTGGCTCGCGGAGATCACGGGGCTGCCCGCGGTGTCGCTGCAGCCGAACTCGGGCGCGCAGGGCGAGTACGCCGGCCTGCTCGCGATCCGCGGCTATCACCACGCCAGGGGCGAGGCGCACCGCAACGTGTGCCTGATCCCGCAGAGCGCGCACGGCACCAACCCGGCGAGCGCGGTGATGGCGGGCATGCAGGTCGTCGTCGTCGCGTCGGCGGCGGACGGCACGATCGATCTCGGCGATCTGCGCGCGAAGGCCGCGGCGAACGCGGCCAAGCTCGGCGCGCTGATGGTGACGTACCCGTCGACGCACGGCGTGTTCGAGGACGGCATCCGCGAGGTCTGCGAGATCGTCCACCAGCACGGCGGCCAGGTGTACATGGACGGCGCGAACATGAACGCGCAGGTCGGGCTGACCCGGCCGGCGGCGATCGGCGCGGACGTCTGCCACCTGAACCTCCACAAGACGTTCTGCATCCCGCACGGCGGCGGCGGCCCGGGGATGGGGCCGATCGCGGTCGCCAAGCACCTCGCGCCGTACCTGCCGGGCCATCCGCTCGCCGCGCGCGGCTCGCAACCCGTGGGGCCGGTGTCGGCGGCGCCGTGGGGCTCGGCGTCGATCCTGCCGATCTCGTTCGCGTACATCGCGATGATGGGCGAGACCGGCCTGCGGCGCGCGACCGAGGTCGCGATCCTCAACGCGAACTACATCGCCAAGCGGCTCGGCGCGCACTACCCGGTGCTCTACACCGGCCAGAACGGGCGCGTGGCGCACGAGCTGATCCTCGACTGCCGCGGCTTCAAGAAGACCGCGGGCATCGAGGCCGAGGACATCGCGAAGCGGCTCATGGACTACGGCTTCCACGCGCCGACGATGTCGTTCCCGGTGCCGGGCACGCTGATGGTCGAGCCGACCGAGAGCGAGAGCAAGGTCGAGCTCGATCGGCTGTGCGACGCGATGATCGCGATCCGCGGCGAGATCGCGGCGATCGAGAGCGGGCAGATCGATCGCGCGAACAACCCGCTCAAGCACGCGCCGCACACCGCGGCCGAGATCAGCTCGAGCGAGTGGAACCACCCGTACACGCGCGAGCAGGCGGCGTATCCTGCGGGCTGGCTGCGCGTGCACAAGTACTGGCCGCCGGTGGCGCGCGTCGACAACGCGTACGGCGATCGCAACCTGGTGTGCGCGTGCCCGCCGATCGAGGCGTATAGCTGATGGCGGACATCACGGGGATCGTCGCGATCATCGGCACCTTCGGGATGGCGCCGCTGATCGTGTATCTCCGTGGCCGCCACAAGGAGCGCGAGCGCGAGCTCGAGCTCGAGGCGAAGCGCCAGCTGCTGCTGCCCGCGGGCGACGACGTCAAGAAGCTCGAGGACGAGAACAAGCTGCTCCGCGAGCGCGTCGAGAACCTCGAGTCGATCGTGTGCTCGGTCGACTTCGAGCTCAACCAGAAGCTCGCGAAGCTCGTCGACGAGCAGCGCTCGATGGTGATCGCTCCTGCGAGCCCGAGCCCGAGCCCGAGCCCAGGCCCGAGCCCGACCCCGGCGCTCGACCGGACCGCGACCGCGATCCCGACGCCCAGGCGCGAGGCGTCGCTGACGACGACGCTCGAGCCCGGTCAGGTGCTCGCGCAGCGCTATCGCGTGCAGCGGCTGCTCGGCAAGGGCGGCATGGGCGCGGTCTACCTCGCAGACGACGAGGTGCTCGGCGAGCTGGTCGCGCTCAAGGTGATCTCGAGCTCGTTCGCGTCCGACGAGGCCGCGATGATCGCGCGGTTCCGGCGGGAGGCCGCGGCCGCGCGCAAGGTCAGCTCGCAGAACGTGATCCGGATCCACGATCTCGGCGAGGCGCGGCCGGGCCTGCTCTACCTGTCGATGGAGTACTTCGCCGGCCGCACGCTCGCCGACGTGATCGCGCAGCGCGGGATCGTGCCGATCAAGGACGTGATCGACATCCTGCAGCAGATCGCGGCCGGGCTCGAGTGCGCGCACGAGGCGGGCGTGATCCACCGCGATCTCAAGCCGGGCAACGTGCTCGTCGGCGAGCGTGGCGCGGTCAAGATCATCGACTTCGGCCTCGCGACCATGGCGATGGGCGAGGGGCTGACCGCGACCGGCGCGATCCTCGGCACGCCGCACTACATGGCGCCCGAGCAGGTGCGCGGCAAGACCGTCGACGCGCGCAGCGACATCTACGCGCTCGGCGCGCTCGCGTACCACCTCGTCACCGGCCGCCCGCCGTTCGCCGGGGACAACGCGATCGCGATCGGCTTCGCGCACCTGTCGGAGACGCCGGTGCCCCCGCGCGAGCTCCGCCGCGATTGCCCGGCCGCGCTCGACGCCGCGATCATCGCCGCGCTCGCGAAGGCGCCGGAGAACCGGCCGGCGAGCGCGAAGGTGTTCATCGAGCTCGCGACGAAGGCGTGAAGCGGTAGTGGGCGACGATCCACTCGGTTCCCTGCCGGTAGCCGAATAGCTCCGCGCACGCGAGGAAGAACACGCGCCAGCGGTGGAACGCGCGGCGTCCGAGCAGCGCCTCGATCTCGCCGCGCGCGGCGAGCAGGCTGTCGTGCCACGCCTCCGCGGTCCTGGCGTAGTGCGTCCCGGCGAGCTGCCAGCGGTCGGCGATCTTCAGGTCGCGGTCGAACGCGTCGAACAGGTCGGCGCTCGGCATCATGCCGCCGGTGAAGAACGCGCGCGCCATCCAGTCGCTCGCGCCCGCGTCCTCGAACGGGTACGCGTAGCGGCGGTGCGCGAACACGTGGACGAACAGCGCGCCGCCGGGCTTCAGCCAGCCCGCGATCCGGCGCAGCAGCAGCTCGTAGTTGCGCACGTGCTCGAACATCTCGATCGACACCACGCGATCGAAGCTCGCGGCGGGCAGCTCGAGCGTGCGGACGTCGGCGGTGCGCACCGTGAGGTTCGCCGGTGCGCGCGCGGTGATGAAGTCGCGCTGCGTGCGCGAGTTGGAGATCGCGACGATCCGGCTGTTCGGGTAGCGAGCCGCGGCCCACAGCGCGAGCGAGCCCCAGCCGCAGCCGAGATCGAGCACGTCCTGACCGTCGGCGAGCCCGGCGCGCTCGGCGTAGAGCTCGAGCATCGCGTCCTCCGCGGCGGCGAGCGTGGACACGCCGCCTGGCCAGTAGCAGCTCGAGTACTTGAGCCGCGGTCCGAGCACGCGCTCGAAGAACGCGGCCGGGACCTCGTAGTGCTGCGCGTTCGCGGCGTCGGTGGAGACCGCGACCTCGCCGGCGCGCAGCGAGCGGACGAGCGCGTCGCGATCGCGGCGGCGCTCCTCGCGCAGGCGGAGCGCGCACGCGGCGCGGATCCCGGCGCGCAGCAGCGGCTCGGGCACGAGCCCGGAGTCGACGACGCGGTCGAGGATCATGTCCCCGGCTGTAGCACGAACAGCTGGCGCAGCCGCCACGCCTGGAGGTGAATGCGGCGCTGCAGCTCCTCCTGATCGCGCAGGTGGGTCACCGCGAGGGCGCCGCCGACGGCGATGAGGCCGATCGTGAACAGCGACAGGCCGATCAGCACCGCCGGCTCGCTCAGCGCCAGGCCCGCGCCCTGCAGCGCGAGCACGCCGTGGTGGACGGT
>JBLMXA010000829.1:0-8018 GCA_050257515.1 Acidobacteriota bacterium
CACCCGGATTACGGTCCGACGGCCCGCAGGCCGCCACCATCGCCAGACAGATCGCGAGCGTGCGCATACTTCCCCTCCGTCGCGGACGGTAACACTACTGGATGACGATCTGCTTCAGATCGAGACCGCCGGCGAACATGTACGAGACGGCGCTGTCGTAGCCATAGACCAGGACGCCGCAGCCATCCGGGCAGTGGATCGTGTGCTGTCCCGCTGTCACGGGCACCCGCGCGACGCGGTGCGTTCCACCGCCCGGGAATGGGGCCAGCGTCACCGATGTTCCGTCGACGGTGACGGCGCCGGTCGGGGCCGCGGAGATCGACAGGTAGTTCCCCTGCGAATACGCGTTCGGGATCAGGATCGTGTAGTCCGTGCGGTACTGCTCCGTGGGTACCGCGATCGCCATCGACGGATCGCCGGTCCCCACCGAGCTCGTACGCGCGGTGTTCTGCCAGATCGAGGATTCGAGGTAGTGGCCGACGAGCACCGGCTCCGTGGACGAGATCTCGGTGTCGCCCTGGATCTTGACGTCGCAGAACCCACCGGGCGCGAGGTTCGTGCAGTCGCCCGACACCACGGTCGTGGGCGCGGGCGTGAACGTCACCGCGGTCCCGGGCTTCTGCGCCATGATCCGCAGGTAGTCGGGCTCGTTCGTGCGCGGCTGGCTGCGCGCGATCGCGAACGCCTTGCCCCACGTCGACTTGGGAAACACCATCTCCTCGAGGTGATCGGCGCAGCAAGGGCCGAGCGTGTGCTGCGCGTCCGGCGGTGTGGTCTCGCCGAACGCGGTCGCCTGGTGGCCACCGAACAGGCCGAAGGGCACCATGTTCGTCGAGGTGATCGAGGTGCCGGTGAGATCGCCCGCACCGCTCGCCTCGAGCTGGAGCACGTCGAACGCGTTGAGCGTGAAGTTGACGGTCGCACCGGCCGCGATCGTCTGCTGGGTCGCGCTCGCCTGCACCGCGGTCGTCGGAGTCACGGAGATCTGGGTGTTGTCGGTCGCTGCGACGACGGTGAGATAGCCGTAGTAGGGGTGCGGGCCCGGCGCCGGGTTGCGGCGGTCCAGCGTCGGCCAGGCGAGGCCGTAGTAGTCGATGTCAAACGCGGTCTGCGGAATGAGCAACGACGCGTCGTTCGAGAAGTCCAGCGCCGTGTTGTCCAGCGGGTTGAACTGGTACGCAACGATCGGCATGTCGGACGTGATCTTGTAGGCGAGCTTCGCGTGGATCGTTCCGCCCACGGACTGATCGGGGATCGTGCCGCCCATCTGCGGGAGGATCGGCGCGACCTGACCGGCCGCGATCGTCTGGGTGATCGTCGCGCCGTTCGCCCCGGTCACCGTGACGTGCGCGTCCCTCGCCTGCGGGTTCGACACGATGATCGCGAACGACGCGTGCTGCGCATCGAGGACGCAAACGGCTTTCGACGTGCACGTGTAATTCGACGGGCAAGGATCGTTGGCGTCGCAGAGGCCCTCGTAACACGGCGGCTTCCCCGGCGTTCCACACTGGTTGGACGCGAAACACACGTTCAACGTCTCGGTCTGCCCGGCGCCCGTCGGTAGTCCGTACGCCGCAGCGCACGACAGCGCCGGCTCGAACGACTGGCCCAGCACCTCGACCGCGTTGTCGAGATCGACGGCCCAGTACTCGCAGCCGATGTAGCTGCGGTTCTGCGCGGCGTCGGCGCATGCGTCGGTGCAGGTACCGTTGACGCACGTGTTCGCGCCCGTGCACTGCTGGACGACCCCGCTGGGCGTGCCGTTCTGGTCGCAGCCCCACACGTCGCCGCCCATGCAGTACTGCGTGCCCGGCTGGCACTGCACGCAGCCGATGCCGTCGGCGCACGCCATCGGGCAGTCGACCGCGGTGACCCACTGGCCGCCCTGGCACGTCTGCCACGACGCGCCCGAGCACTGGTTGGCCCCCTCGGGGCTGCATGCGCCGGGACCGCCGTCGCCGCCGCCACCGCCCTTGCGTCCTCCACCACAGGCGCACGCGACCACGACCACCGCGTAGACGAGTCTCATCGTCTACGACGGTAACATGCGGCGGATCCGGCCGCGCGGTGACGTTAGTCGCAGGCGCCGGTCGCGCAGTCGCAGGGCGCGGCCTGGCCGTTGACGAGGCACTCGGGCACGATCGTACCGTTTGGGTCACTGCCGGTGTTCTGCAGCAGGAAGTCGCCGACAAACCGCAACGGGGCGGGCTTGTAGTTGATGCCCGCGTGGGTGCCGTTCTCGACCGAGGGTGGGACATTGGTGTCGGGCGGCATCGGTGTGGGATGGGCGTCGAACGAGTTGATGCCGCTGACCAGCGGACCCGGCGTCGGGGCCATCCCATACGGCATCTTCACCGACGGCGCGAGCAGGTCGATCCCCATCGTGCGCGCGGTCATCTCCGTCGCGAGGTTGGTGACCATGCAGTCGCCGTTCGCGTACCACATGAGGATCGTCTTCGCGGGCACGCCGGGGAGGTTGTCGTGGAGCACGTTCGCCGCGGTCGTGATCGCGTCGTACGGCTCGAGCCCCATGCCGAGGAAGTCGAGCAGCAGCTCGTAGACCTCGGGATCGGTGTAGCTGCCGAGCGCGGAGCCCTTGAGCGCGTACCAGGCGAACGAGCGCTCGACGAGCAGCGACCAGTTGCCGCCGGGCACCGCGAGGATGCCGCGGAGGAGGTTCGGGTCGTACGCCATGATCACGTTGCCCATGATGCCGCCGAGCGAGCCGCCGACGTAGTAGACGCGCGACGGATCGATCACCGGCGTGCCGTTGTAAGAGAACTCGGGCGACGTCGCCATCGGGCCGCGCGTGATCGTCTCGAGCGCCATGAAGTCGATGATCGATTGCGCGAGCTTCTCGCTGATCTGCGGCGCGCGGTTGAAGTCGTTGACCGCGAGCGGCAACAGCTGGAGCTGGCGATCGGTGAAGCCGATGAAGTCACCCGCGACGATGATGAAGCAGTTCTTCTCGGCGAGGTTGATCGTGAACTGGTTCGACAGGTAGCCCTGCGCGGAGCCGAGCAGGCCATGGCCGAAGATGATCACCGGGCGCGGCAGCGGCTGGGTCGCGACGCAGTCGGGGATCAGCGCCGCGAACCGCGCGTCGCGCAGACCCGACATCTGCGGCAGGTGATCGGCGCCGCGCATGAGGATCGAGTCATCGTTCTCGCCATCGGTGAGAAAGTTCGGCGACTTGAACGTGCCGAGGTAGCTCTTGTAGACGGTCGCGACGGGCGGCTGCGCGGTCGCGACGAACGACAGGTTCGCGCCGTTGGTGCCCATCGCGGGCAGCGCGGCGGCCTTCATCGTCATCAGGTCGCTGGTCAGGTACTCCTGCGACGCGACCGTGAAGTCCCACGCGAGCACGAGCTCGGACTTGTCGACCCCCGCGGTCGCGAGCGCCGCGAAGATGTCCTTGTAGCGCTTCTGCAGCGCGCCCCACCGCGGATGGTCGTAGCTTCCGCCGTCGCGGATCGCCTTGAAGCCGGGCGAGGGCTCGAGCGGCGCGCCGGCCGAATCGAGCACCGTGTTGCGGATCGCGACCGCGTAGCGGTGGCCGTTGTGCAAGCGCGCGAGCGGCCGAATGATCAGCGACTGCTTGGTGACGTCGGTGATGTTCTGGTCGACCTCGGCGAAGAACAGCGCGCGCTCGCCGGTGTCCATGTCGAGCACGACGATCGGCGAGTCCGCGGCGAGCGACTTGGACGGATCCTTCCACGACGGCAGGTTCGCGCCCGAGACGCCGTTGGGGAACTGCGCGAGCATCGGTGCGACCGCCGAGAATCCGTCCCAGCGGTTGAACGCGCTCGGATCGATCGGCGTGTCGTTGACGTTCTTCGGCATCCCCTCGATCGGGATGTCGAGGCGAAAGCCCGTGACCGTCGAGCTGTCGGCGACCTCGTAGGTCGCGCTCGGCCACGGTAGCAGGCAGCCTTCGCCGCCGAGCGGGTTGCACTGGCTCGGGATCGGACTCGCCGAGTCGCTGCACGCGGCGAGCGCCAGCGCGCCGAGGACGGACCACAGGTGCTGCTTCCTCATCGCGCGCGAACCTATCACCGCGCGCGCCGCCGCATAGTGGGAAACATCACGGGGTATGCTGGACGCGTGCGGTGGGTGGATCGACTGTACCGGCACCCGTTCGAGGGGGCATCGGCCCGCCGCTACGCGCGCGCGGAGCGCCCGGCGTTCGGCGATCTCGACGACCGCCTGCTCGACGCGATCGCGCCGCTCCTCGCCGGCGCGCGCACCCTGCTCGACGTCGGCTGCGGGCCGCAGACGTTCGCCGCGCGCGCCGTCGCCCGCCACCCGGATCTATCGGTGATCGCGCTCGATCCGAGCCGCGACTTCGCACGCCGCGGCGCGGCAAGCGTGCTGCGGGCGGCCGCCGAGGCGCTGCCGCTGGCGACCGGCTCGATCGACGTCGCGACGTGCGTGTCCTCGATCCGGCACGTCCGCGACCGCGCGCGTGCGCTCGGCGAGCTGCGCCGCGTGGTCCGACCGGGCGGCCGCCTGGTGATCGTCGAGCTCGATCCCGCGGCCGACGCCCTGCGCATCGCGAACCATGCCGATCGACTCGGTTCCTGCCTGCTTCGTCACGCGTTCGGCCCGCTCGTGGTCAAGACCGCGCCGCGCGAGCGCGACATCGCGCGCCTGGCCTCCTCTCATGGATGGCGGGCGCACACCCGCCACGACGATCCCGTGCAGCCGGTCTATATCCTGGAGCTCGCGTGAGACTCGCATGGCCCAAGCGGGCGCCCGCCTACGTCGCGTCGGATGCCGAGCCGGCCTCCGACACGTTCATCGGCCACCTCGCGCCCGCGCCCGCCGATCCGATCGGCGACGCGATCGCGCGCGCCCACGCCGCGCGCGCCGCGATCCGCGAGCTCGACGGCCAGCTGCCGGACCAGCCGCTCGCGGTCACCGTGCAGCGGGCGCCCGCCGGCGCGATCGCCGCCGCGAGCGAGCTCGACGTCGCGGCGTTCGCGATCGGCAACCGCTGCGTGCGCGCGCGGCTCGCGCCGTCGATCGAGCAGGAGCACGAGCTGGCGCGCGCGCTCGCGCGCGTCGCCGCCGGCGAGCCCGCGCCGGTCGAAGAGCCGCTCGCATCGCCGTTCGTCACCGTAGCGCTCGGCGACGAGCCGGCCGAGACCGCGCGCCACGCGCACCGCCGCGGCTGGCGAGGCTCGCGCGGGCCGTGGCTCGGGCTGTCGCGCGCGGGGAGCGTCGCGCTGGTGTCGACGTGCCACATGATCGTCGACGGCTACGGCCACGCGTGGCTCGCCGCGCGGATCGCCGAGCACGCCCGCCGGCTCGCGCCGCGTGCGCCCGGCGCGGCGTTGCGCGCGCTGCCGCGGCTCGCGCCGGTCGCCGGTGCGCGCCCGCTCGCGGTCGCGTGGCAGCCGGTCGGCGCCGGCCCTCGCGCGCTGCCGCTCGCGTACGCGCTCGGCCGCCTGCTCCACCAGCTCGAGGGCCGCTGCCCGCCGTTCCAGATCCCGGTCGCGCCCGGCGCGCTGACCGATCCGGCGCGCCGGCTGCGCCGGGTCATCCCCGCGGTCGTGACGGTGCGGTTCGAGGCCGGCGTGCCCGAGCCCTACCCGGCGTTCGCGGCGCGGGTCGGCGACGCGCTCGCCCGCGAGGCCGCCGGCGCCGGCCTGATCTCGTTCTTGCTCGCCGCCGCGCGCGGCGCACCGGCCCCCCTCTCCTGGAAGCGCCGCGCCGTCGCCGCCGACCGCCCGCGCTGGCTCGATCGCGTCGCCGACCTGCTCGGCGGCCGCGCCTGCGTGTCGCGGATCCGCATCGACGAGCCGGCGCCGCCGGCATGTGCGGTGTCGTCGCCGCCGTCGCACGACGGCTGGGTGGTCACGGTCGTCGATGACGGCCGGTCGGCCGGCATCACGCTGTGCGGCGCCGGCGCCTCCGAAGACCTCTTGCACCGGCTGTTAACGCTGTTACCGGGCTGACTGTCATTCGCGTGTTGCACGGAATGTTCACCACCGTGCACTTCGCGTTTGCTACGGTCCGCGCCCATGATGAGGACCTGGGGATTCGCGCGTCTCGGGCTACTGGTTTTGGCGATCGCGGCGTGCGGGCCGGGTGGTCGCGGTGAGGGCTCGCCGTCGGCGCACATCGAGATCTCGCCCGCCGATTTCTCGACGACGATCACCAACGGTGGCGTCGTCGTCCAGGACTACAAGGCGACGCTCGTCGACGCCGACGGCAACAAGAGCGACATCACCTCGGACGTGACGTTCGCGGTCGCCGATCCGGCGTTCGGCAGCTGGGCCGGGCCGTCGCTGACGATCACCGGCGGCGCCGCGGGCCCGACGAAGATCGTCGCGAGCGACGGCGCCGGCGACATGGGCACGACCGGGCTCACCGTCTACGTCAAGGGCACGCGCGTCGACGGCAGCGCGCCGGGCAACGCCGATCAGCTGTTCGGCAGCGCGACCGAGACGCCGGGCAAGGCGCCGACGATCGCGTATCCGGCGGACGGCATCATCGTGCCGCCGAACCTCGGCACGTTCGACGTCCACTGGACCGACACCGCCGGTAACGACCTGTTCCAGGTCGAGCTCGCGAACCAGTACATCGATCTCGTCATCTATACGCAGAAGGCGGCGCCCGCGTACACGAACTACACGGTGAGCGAGTGGTACTCGCTCGCGAGCACGCACCAGCAGCTGTCGCTCACCGTCGCCGGGCTCAACACGGCGTCGCCAGCGACGAAGGGCACGTCGAACATCCAGCACGTCGACGCGACGAACGAGACCGTCGCCGGCGGCGTCTACTACTGGACGACCGAGCCGACGCAGGGCGTGTACCGCTACGACATGAGCACGCCGAACATGGCGCCGTCGCCGTTCTTCCCGCCGGGCAGCGAGCCGACGACGTGCATCGGCTGCCACGGCCTGTCGAAGGACGGCACGAAGATGGCGCTCACGCTCGACAGCGGCGACGGCCGCGGCACCGTGTTCAACGTCGCCGATCGCGCGGTGCTCGTGCCGTACGGCACGCAGCCGTACAACGGCGGCGGCGGTGGCTGCGTCGAGGACGCGAACGCCAAGTGCTGGAACTTCGCGACGTTCAACCCGGACGCGTCGAAGGTGCTCACCGTCTATCACGGCGCGATGTCGCTGCGCGACGTCAACGGCGGCGCGGTGCTCGCGAGCGTCGCGTCGAGCAGCTACGCGACGCAGCCCGAGCTGTCGCCCGACGGCTCGCGGCTCGCGTACGTCCAGACGACGAGCCCGGTCTACGACTTCCAGGTGAGCAACGGCTCGATCGTGACGCAGTCGTTCGACGACTCGACGAACACGTTCGGTGCCGTCAGCATGCTCGTCGCCGACGCGCCCAGCGCGTCGAACTACTACCCGAGCTGGTCTCCGGACGGGCAGTGGATCCTGTTCACGCGCACGAGCGGCAACTCGTACGACGACGCGACGGCCGAGATCTGGGTCGTCAAGGCGGACGGCTCGCAGCCGCCGATCCAGCTGATCGCGGCCGACTCCGGCATGGCCCTGACGAACTCGTGGGCGCGCTGGACGCCGTTCCAGCAGACGTTCGGCCCGCAGAGCGAGCCGGTCTTCTACATCACGTTCTCGTCGAAGCGGCAGTTCGGCGTGCGCCCGCTGTCGTCGAGCCAGTGGGGCCTCGATCCGCAGATCTGGATGGCGCCGTTCTTCCCCGATCGCGCGATCGCCGGCCAGGATCCGACCGGCCCGGCGTTCCGGCTGCCGTTCCAGCTGCTCGAGAGCGGCAACCACATCGCGCAGTGGACGCAGGCGGTGATCATCGGCCGCAAGACCGACGGCACGCCGCTGTCGCAGGCCGAGGCATACGGCGCGACGACGCGCCGCTGATCGTCACGGCATCTTGCGGGCCGCGAGCATCTCGATCAGATCCATCTACGTCAGGATCCCGATCACCTCGCGGTTCTCGTCGACGACGATCGCGACCTCGCCGCGCTCGAAGATGCGCGGCAGCTCGCCGGAGCTCGCGTGCATCGACACCGTCGACAC
>JBLMXA010000830.1:0-7371 GCA_050257515.1 Acidobacteriota bacterium
CGGCAAGGTCGTGTCCGCCGCCGACGGCGCCCCGATCGCGGGCGCGCGCATCGTGCGCGACAGCACGGGCGCGAGCGGCCACGGGCTGCCCGCGAGCGCCGGCGCGCTGACCGGCGCCGACGGCCAGTTCGAGCTCGCCGGCATCCCGCCGGGACCGTTCACCGTGACGATCTCCGCCGAGCGCTACCGCTCGCGCATCGAGTGGCGCACCGCGGGCGACGGCGATCCGTCGCCGGTGTTCGCGTCGCTGCGTCCGCTCGCCGCCGGCGCGGAGCCGCACACCGACTACGTCGGCGTCGGCATCACGTCGACCGCCGACGGCGACGACATCCTGATCGAGATGGTCACGCCCGGCGGCGGCGCCGAGGCCGCCGGCATCAAGCCCGGCGATCGCATCGCCACGATCGACGGCGTGCCGCTGACCGAGATCGGCGAGCCGGCCTCGGTGGCGCTGATCCGCGGGCTGCCGAACACCACGGTCACGCTCGGCGTGCGCCGCGGCGATCGCATCGTCCCCGTCGTCGTCACTCGCTCGCAGGTGCAGAGCTGAGTCGCCGCCTGCCGAACGAGCCGAGCCGCCAGAACGCGATCGCGAGGATCACGACGCCGGCGGTGTTGAGCAGCGCATCGCTCGCGAACACTCCGCCGATGCCGTGATGCTCCTTGAAGTGCGTGTCGATCTTGCCGACGTACGTGATCGCGAGGTTGCCCGCCGACACGAACAGCGCGTACTGCGTCGACGCTGCCTTGCCGGCCTTTCCGATCGTCTCGAGCACGGTCGCGGTGAACGCCGCGTAACAGAACCCGGTGACCAGGTTGTAGGCCGTCACGCCGATCGCGTAGCTCGTCGGCGTGTGCACCACCGACATCAATCCGACTCCGCACACCGAGGTGAGCAGTCCGGATAGCAGGTAGAGCGCGCGGCGGTTGAAGCGGTCACAGAGGTAGCCGCCGATCAGCGCGCCGATCGCCGTCACGATCGTGCTGGCGCCGCCCGACACCCACGCGACGAGATCGTCGGACGCGTGGAAGTCGGTCTTCATCGCGGAGAAGAAGTTCGTGAGCGCGGCGGTGCCGACCGGTGACACGCACAGCGCCATGCCGGTCAGCCCCGACTTGCTGAACAGCACCGACTTGATGTCGTGGAGCGTCGTGCCGAACACTTCGCCGACGCTGCGGATGTGGTCGCGCGGCGGCTCGATGACCGCGAGCACCGCGAGCGACGGCACGATCATCATCGCCGCGATCGTGAGCCCGACCGACAGCTCGGTGTAGTAGTGCGCGGTCATCCAGATCGCGACGAACGCCGACACCCCGCCACCCGACAGGTTGCCGATGTTGTACCAGGCACTCGCCGCGCCGCGTTTCGCGTCGGGCATCGTCACCGACAGCAAGCCGCCGATCGCCGCGCTGACGAGCGCCGCGAGCGCGGCCGCGCCGAAGCCGAACGCGAGGAACAGCGACTTGTGCTCGGGCAGTGGCGTGAGGAAACAGGCGCACATGCACGCGGCGGCGAGCGCCGACGTGATGATGAGCCACACGCGGCGCGAGAACTTCACGTCGACGGTCGGCGCGTAGAGGAACTGGAAGATCGCCGGAACGAACAGGATCGTGTTGAACCAGCCGATCGAGTCGAGATCGATGCCGTGCTTGTCCGTGAGGTACGGCATGATCTGGCCCGACAGCGAGCCGACCGTGCCGTAGGGAATGCCGATGATCGCGAACAGCCACGGCGGCGGATGCTTCGGATTGTCGGTCACCGGTGCGTCACCATGGCGCCGGTCCACCACTCGTAGTCGCGGCCGAGCTTGTCGTCGTCGGGAAAGAACACGAGGTAGCTCATCGCGTCGTACGGCAGGAAGCTCGGGCGGCCGCCGAGATCGTGACCGATCTGGTGCACCGCGCGCCACGTCCCGGTGTTGAAATACACCGCGGGCTCGCCGTCGATGCGGCCGAGCGGCTGCATCGACGGGAAGTGCGAGTGGCCGTTGACGACGTAGCGCAGGCCCCTGCGCCGCTGCAGCTCGGCCGCCGCGACCGCGCTCATCTTGCCGTCGAAGCTGTGCTGGAAGAACCGGTAGAGCTGGGTCAGCCGCTCGTCGGAGCCGTGCTGGATGACCTTGTTGCGCGACAGCTCGAGCAACATCCGCAGCTTCTTGCCGAGATCGAGCGAGAACGTCTTGTGCTGGGTCTTGAGCCAGCGCTGCACGAAGTCGTTCGCGAGGAACTCGTCGACGACCTCGCTCCACACCTCGCGGATCGCGCGGTGCAACTCGCTCCTGATCGCGCTCTGCTGGCGCACCCACGCGGGCACCGCGTACACGGGGCGGACGTCGTCGATGTCGTCGATCTCGTCGACGCCGGGATGATCGGCGCCGACCATCGCGCGCAGCGAGCGCGGGAACCGCAGGATCAGCTCGCTGCCGATCGCGTCGCCGATCGTCGCGTCGCCCTCGGGGCTCGCGTTGATCGGATCGCCGACGTTGCCGTGATACGCGAGCACGCCGTGGTCGCGGAACTCGAGCTCGGTGTGCAGCTCGAGCCGCGGCAGGCCGAGCGCATCGGCGATCGCGCGCTGCGCGGCGGGCGCGGTGCGCAGCAGGCGGTCGTGGTTGCCGGCGACGTAGTGGAACACGAGCTCGCCGCTTCCGATCTTCGCCTTGAGCGCGTCGAAGAACCCCTGCTCGCGGCGGATCGTCTCCTGGACGATCGCCTCGACGTTCTTGACGACGCCGTGCTGGGTCGCGCCGTGATACGGGCGGTGGCGGCCCTCGAACCACGACGGCGAGCGCACGAGATCGAACAGGTCACCGACGACGCACAGCTCGGCGGGCCGCTTGCCGCGCACCGCCTGGATCCGGTCCCAGAACCGCGCGAGCTGCTCGGCCTTGCTCACCGCGTTGCCGTGCAGGCGATCGGTGAGGTGGATGTCGCTGATGAAGATCAGCAGCGGCCGCTCGGCCATCCGCACATCCTAGCCCGCCGCGGCGGCGCGCTCATGGTGGTCGCGCAGGACTCTCACGAGCTCCTTGTGAAACTCGTCGGGGTGCTCGCGGTGCATGAAGTGGCCGCCCGGCACCAGCACGACCTCGTACGGGCCGTCGTAGCAGACGCGCGCCTTCTCGAACGCGCGCGTCGGCACGAGGTCGTGCTCGCCGGCGAACGTCACGGTCGGCACCGTGATGTTGCGGCGGAACGTGGCGGGCAGCCGGCCCGACAGCGGCAGTGCGCGATAGTACGCGCACGCCGCCTCGAGACACCCGGGATGCGCGAACGCCTCCTTGACCGCCGCGGTCTCGCGCGCCGGCAGGTCGCGCCATGCCGGCGACCAGCGCCGCCACAGCTCGTCGATGTACGCGAAGCCGCGGGCGCGGATCGCGTCGGGCGCGCCGCGGCGGCGCAGCCACAGCATGTGCCGCAGGCGCCACACGTTGCCGGGCGTCGGCTTGATCGCGCGCGGATGCGGGATCGCGAGCGTGACGAGCAGGCGCACGCGCGCGGGCGCGAGCGACGCAGCCGCGTACGCGGCACCGGCGCCCCAGTCGTGACCGACGACGATCGCGCGCGGCTCGCCGAGCGCCTCGATCAGCGCCTGCGCGTCGCGACCGAGCGTCTCCATGTCGTACGTGCCGCCGTCGGGGATCTCGGTCGGGTGATAGCCGCGCATGAACGGCGCGACCGCGCGGTAGCCGGCCGTCGCGAGCTCGTCGAGCGTGCGATCCCACGTGTGCGCGGTGTCGGGGAAGCCGTGGAGCAGCAGCACGAGCGGGCCCTGGCCCTGCTCGAGGTAGGCGAAGCGCAGGCCGTTGGCGACGACGGATCGCGGCTCCATGCCGCTTCGTATCACGAGGGCGGTGGCGACAGCTGACCGGTCCCGAGGATCACGCCGGCCTGGAACACGAGCAGGTAGCCCGTCGAGCCGCCGCCGCCGCCATCGCCCGCACCGGAGTTGCCGGTGCCGCCCGCGCCGCCGGCCTTCGTCGTGCCGAACGAGCCGATGCCGCCGTGGCCGCCGTGGGTGCCGTTCGCGCCGCCGCCGGCCGCGTTGCTCGCGTCGACCGCCTCGCCGCCGGGCGCGCCGCCGCCGTTGTCGCCGCCCTGGCCGCCGCCGCCGCCGCTCGCGAAGATGTTGCCGAAGTTCGACACCGTCGGGGCGTCGACCACGATCATGCCGCCCGAGCCGCCGCCGCCACCGCCGTCGTTGTTCGAGCCGGGCAGGCCGCCCGCGCCCGACGCATCGATCGCGCCGCCGAGCACGACCATGATCGACGTGCCCGCGATCAGGTAGATCGCGCCGCCACCCGCGCCGCCGGTGCCGGGGCTGCCGCCGCCGTTCGTGCCCTGGCAGCCGCCGCGCAGGCTCGTCGGCTTGGCGAGCGCGCTCACCGCGGTGACGCCGCCACCGCCAGGCCCGCCGGTGCCGCCGAAGCTGCCGCCGGGGCCGCCGTTGTTGCCGGTCGGCGTGTTGTTCGTGCCGCACGTGCCGGTGCCCGCGCCGGGGCCGCTCACCGGCCCGGTGTGGTAGCTCGCGGCATCGAGCAGCGCCGAGATCGTGATCGTGTCCTCGGCGACGAGCACGAGCGGCTTGCTGCCCGAGACGTGCCAGTCCGCGGACAGATCGATCTTGTGCGCGATCTTCACGCACAGCCCCGTCGCGTTGACCGTGATGTTCGTGTCGCACGTGCCGCTGGTGTCGAGCGGCTGGGACGTGTCGAGCTTGCCCGGCGGCGCGGCGGTCTCGCACACGCGCAGAAAGCCGGTGCCGAAGCAGGTCCCCGGCGGCACGTCGGCCGGCGCGTCGTCGAACACGTGCGCGTCGCTATCCTGGCCGGCCGCATCGCTGGCGTCGGCGGGGCCGCCGCCGCCGCCGGCGCTCGTGTACCCGTGGCGGAAGCTACAGGCGGAGAGCACCGACGCGAGCAACCACCACCGCACGCCTTATCATCTCACTACTTCTTCGCGGGCGGGGCAGAAGGTGCGGGCGCCTGCTGAGGCTGGTCGGCATCGACGACGCGGTAGTTCGGCACGCTGCGCGGGTCGAACTCGAACCAGCTGTCCTTCACCGGCGCCTCGAAGTCGGGCGCGAAGAACTGGAAGTGATTCACGTTGTTCGACGAGTCGACGATGATCGACTGCGAGACGTGGTAGTCGCTCTTGTTGACGACCAGGTAGAGGTTCTTGTACTGCGCCGACGGCTGCTTCGGCGTGAGCTTCAGCACGAGGTCGCTCTTGCCGCCGTACGTGCCCGACGTGTCGAGCGCGGCGTTGAACTCCTTCTTCAGATCGCCGGTGCCGTAGAGGAACGTCACCGCGACCGGCAGCAGGTCCTGCTTGAGATCCTTCTTCACGACCTGCTTGTTGTCGTGCTCGACGACGTACAGCGTGGTGCCGTTCGAGATGAAGCTCTTCTTCGTCTGCGTCGTGCCCTTCTTCGTCTCGTAGTAGTCCCAGCGCATCTTGCCGGGCTTCTCGAGCCACACCTTGCCGTCGCTCGTCTTCTCGGTGCCGAACGTGCTGTTCTTCACCGTCTGCCGGAACTGCGCGGTGACCTGCTTGATGTTCGCGTAGAACTTCTGGACGCTGTCGACGATGTCATTCGCGGTGGCTGCCGACGCGGCGGCGGCGGTCGCGGCCGGCGCGGCCGCCGGAGTCGCGACGAGCGGCGCGCTCGCCGACGCGAGCCACACGTGCGTGATGATGCCGATGATGTCGATCATGTGAAATGCTCCAGCCATTGGACGCGGCCGGGACCCAGCCGATTCATGGACGAGAAACCACGAGTATTCGTTAGTTGCATGGTCGTAGCACGCCTGAGCCTCGCTTACCTCCTCGCCGCGTGCGGAGGACTCCCGCCGTCGCGCGCGCCGCATGCCGGCGACCAGGGCGAGGTCACGCACAGCACGTTCCACGCCGATGACGACGAGCCGCGGCCGAGCTACAGCCGCGGCGAGCTGGAGCGCACGCTGTCCGCCGAGCGCACGGCGATCGCCGCCGTCGACGCCAGCGAGCTCGACCCCGCCGCGCTCGCCGACCTCCACGTGCGCGAGCGATTCGCCGCGTCGCTCGAGGTCTGCCGCGACACCGGGCACCGCTGCCCGCCGCGCCTCGACGACCCGAAGTGGAGCTACGACGTCGAGGCCGACGCCGACCCGAAGCTCGACGCGCCGCTGCGCTTCGATCTCGACGACTGGCGCAAGATCGCCGACGAGCTGCACGGCCGCGCATGCGCGTGCCGCACGCTCGCCTGCGTCGACTCGCTGTTCGTCGCGATCGGCGCGCTCGAGAAGCGGCCGATGCCCGACGTCGAGGCCGACGAGATCGCGAGCGCGTCGATCACGCGCGCGCGCGAGTGCCTGTTCCGGCTGCGAGGAGAGAAGCGATGATCGGCGAGACCGGTCCGTATCGCTAGAGCTCGAGCGTCGCCTGCACGATCGGATTGCCGTAGCCGTCGCCGGCACCCTTCGGCCAGCCGCCGGTGCGCACCTCGAGGTTCGGCAGCGGCGAGCACGTGCCGGCGCCGTGCGAGTGGCCGCACAGCACGGTGATGCGCTGCTCGGGGTGAGCGCGCGCGTGCTCGGCGAGCACCTCGCCGGTCGCGATGCACGTGAACCACGGCAGGTAGCCGGCCTCCGAGACCTCGCCGTCGTAGATGCACGCCTCCGGATACGGCGGCACGTGCGTGAGCACGAGCAGCTCGGCGGCCGCGGGCGCGCGCGAGAGCTTGTCGCGCAGCGCGCGCGCCTCGTTGTTGCCGAGGCGCTGCAGCAGCTCGTCGCGCGCGCTGCGATCGCCCTTGAGCTTCTTGAAGTCGTCGATCAGCGTCCAGTCCGACAGCTGCACGGCCGACGCGAGGTCGCCGCAGCGCGCGTCCCCCCAGCCGTCGGCGCCGAGCATGACGACGCGCGGGGTCAGCTGCAGCGGGTCGTGGGCGGGCAGCCAGGTCAAGCGGTCGTCGAGCCGCTGCATCGCGCCGCGCACTGTCGCGAGGCTCGACTTGTAATAGTCGTGGTTGCCGAGGACGAAGTAGATCGGCGCGATGCCCGCCAGCTCGTCGAGGAACTTGAGCAGTGTGTCGCCCTCGGCAATGTCGCCGGTGACGAGCAGGATATCCGGATCCTCTTGCCGCACCCGGTCGTAGAACGCCTGCAGTGCGAGCGGGCGCAGAAAGTTGAGGTGGATGTCGGTCAACCACGTCGCGCGCACGTGCCGACAGCGTACTATGGACGCGCGCGCCGATGGTCGATCGCCAGCCCCTCACGTGGTACCGCGATCACGACCAGCTCGTGCTGGCCGGCCCGCTCGACGACCGCGCGCAGCTCGTCGACCTCGTCGGTCACGCGCGCGGCGGCCGGCTCGTGCTCGATCTCGCGC
>JBLMXA010000831.1:0-24089 GCA_050257515.1 Acidobacteriota bacterium
AACGATCGTTGTCAGCTGGCCGCCGTCCATCCCGAAGTTGACGTAGATGCTCTCGTAGCGGGGAACCGTCACGAGTGCGCTCGCCATTTCACGCACGAGCGCATCGACGCGCGCCTTCGGAAGCGTAGCTTCGAGCTGCTCGTACTTGATCCTGTCCCCATCCATCCCACTCGGGTGCGCAAATAGGATCCTACCGTCCGGCCAGATCGCCACGGTCGGCTGCGGCGGCCCCCAACCATGAAGATGCACTTCTTCGAGCACGATGATGGGAGCTCCGGCGTCGACCGCCGAGCCGATTCGGATCTCGTTGCGCTCGCCCTCGCTACAGTGCGCGACGATCTGATCGTCCGTGATCTGTGGTTGAAGGATCTCCGAACTGGCGGGGTGTTCGACGGCGCGAGCGCAGGCGACGCCCCCCAGTACCAGCCCACACACGAGTGTCCGCTGCAGCTTGTTCACGACCGCACTCCGCTTCTCTCGCAAGGCGGTGGAGCAGCGCAACCAGCCCCTCCTCACCCAGGTCATGGTTGCCGCATCTCGTGCGACACCGGATCGCGTTTGGCCGACCTAACTACGTGGAGGATTGGGGGATCGAACCCCAGACCCTCGGCTTGCAAAGCCGATGCTCTCCCGCTGAGCTAATCCCCCGTCGAGGTCGGTTTACCTAGCGCGGTGTTTGCGGCGGTGTCAAGGCTGGGCTCGGAGCGGCGCGACTCGTCGAGGACGATGTCTTCCATGTCCTCCTGCGGGCGGACGAGGGGCTTCTCGATCGGCTTCTTCGGGAACAAGGGCGGCGGGTACATCGCGCGCGCCTTCGGGGAGGCCTGGCCCCAGATCAAGAACGCGATCGCCCAGATCGTCGGCATCCAGAAGATCAGCTCGGGGTAGTGCATCGCGAAGCCGCAGATGTAGCCGAACGTCAGGAAGATCATGATCACGGCGCTGACGGCCTTGTTGCGCGTCATGCCGACCTTCGGCATCGGCAGGCGCGAGGCCATGAGGTAGCCGCCGACGGCGAGCGCGATCGGGAACGCCTTCCAGACGTCGGGCGGCGTCTGCCAGTTGCCGAACACCTTCGCGCCGCCGAACGGCTCGGCGAGCGTCGGGTCGTACTTGAGCATCACCAGGAACCAGATCGCGATCGTGCCGCCGGTGAGCGTGGTCGGGAAGCCGAAGAAGATCTTCGTCGGGACCTGATCGTCGCTGAGCACGTTGTAGCGCGCGAGCCGGAAGATCGCGCACAGCATGTAGCCGCCGGCGGCGACGAACAGCAGCACGTGCGCGGTGCCGTGGCGGAACGGCAGATCGTCGCGGCCGGTCAGGTAGGTCAGCACGAGGAACGCGGGCGCGACGCCGAAGTTGAGCGCGTCGGCGAACGAGTCGAGCTGCATGCCGAGCTCGCTCGTGGCCTTGAGCGCGCGCGCGGTGATGCCGTCGATGCGATCGGTGAGGACCGCATAGATGATCATCCATGCCGCGAGCGCCGGCTGGTCGTTGTGCGACGACCACAGCGACACGAGGCCGAAGATCATCGAGGACAGCGTGATGACGTTCGGCGCCAGATAGCGCAGCACCCGCCCGACCGCCATCTCAGCTTCTCCGCTTGTGAGCCTGTTCCATGAGCTTGGCGTAGAGGCGCGGGCCGAGGCTGTCGGACATCAGCCCCTCGACGATGCGCGCGATCTCCGCCTGCGGGTCGCCCTGGCGATACACGAACTTGATCGCCATCCCGTGCTCCTCCCCGTTGTCACTGTCAGACTCGCCGCCAGGACCACCAATGATGCGCTGCACTTCACCATGGATCGTCAGCGGCTCGTCGCGGCCGGGGACGAACAGCTTGAACAGGAACTCCGTGCCGATCGGGAGCGGGCGGCGCGTCTTGATGAAGGTGCCCCCGCGCGAGATGTTCTTGGTGTAGTCGGCGAAGAACGTGTTGAGCCGCTTGTACTCGACCTTGAGCTCGATCGGACGGCGCAGGTCGTTGCGGCGCTCGGTCGGCTGCTCCTCGGGCACGACTCACTCTACCAGAGTCGGCCGATGATCGCGCCCGCACTCCGGCGAATGCGCTTGCGTTTTGCGGTGTGGTGCGCGGCCGGTGTGGCGATCGGCCTCGCCCTCGGAGTCGTGCCGCTGTTCGGCGTGCTCGGCTACGAGCTGGCGCTCGGGGCTTCTCTGTTCGCCGCCGCGTGCGGGCTCGATCTCGGCGCGGCACTTGCGCGCGCGCTGCAAGCGCTGCCGGCAGCGGGGATCTCGCGCGCCGCGTATCCCGGCCGCAGCCTCGCCCGCTCCGCCGCGACCGCGAGCGCGATGGCCGTGATCGTCACGCTGCTGCCCGCGATCGTGTGCGCGGTGCGCGGGATCTGGGTGCCGACGTGCGACTGGTGGTTCGGGATCGAGGCCTACGCGCTGATCCCGCTGGTCACCGCCGCGCTCGCGGGGCCGGTCGGTCACGCGGTCGGCGTGGTCGTCGGCGTGCGCGCGCACGACCGGTGGTGGCCGCATCGCAGCAGCGTGCTCGCGCAGCTCGTGTGGCTGCCGCTCGCGGCCGCGGCGCTGTGGCGGTTCTACTCGCAGCCGCCGGTGTTCGTGTTCAGCCCGGTGATCGGCTACTTCCCGGGCAACCTGTACGACGAGAACGTGCGGCTCGGCAGCGCGCTCGTGTGGGAGCGGCTCGAGGCGGTGCTCGGCACGATCGCGATCGTCGCCGGCGTCGCGGTGTGGCTCGACGTGCCGAGGTTTCGCGTCACGCGCGCGCCCCGCCCTGCCAGCCGCCGCATCGCGCCCGCGGTGGTCAGCGTGCTCGCGCTCGCCGGCGCGCTCGCGCTGCACGCGATGGGCGGCACGCTGGGCTACGCGATCGACGAGGACGACATCGTCGCGAACCTCGACGGCACGATCGAGACGCCGCACTTCGTCATCCACTACGCGAAGTCGCCCGCGATCATGGCCGACCTGCCGCTGATCGTCGCCGACCACGAGTTCCGCTACGCCGAGGTCGTCGCCGAGCTCGGCGACGCGCCCGCGGGCAAGCTGACGTCGTTCTACTTCGCGACCGCCGACGACAAGGCGCGCTGGCTCGGCCCGCGCAACGTCGAGATGGCCAAGCCGTGGCGGCGCGAGATCTACCTCGATCACCGGCCGTTCCCGCACCCCTCGCTGCGCCACGAGATCGCGCACGCGGTCGCGAGCGCGTTCGGCGATCCGATCTTCGGCATCGCCGTGCGCGACGGCGTGCTCGTCGATCCCGGGCTCGTCGAGGGGCTCGCGGTCGCCGCCGACTGGCCGGGCTCGGGGACGCTGACGCCGCACGAGGCGGTGCGCGCGATGCAGGTGCTCGGCGTGCAGCCGTCGCTCGGCCAGCTGTTCTCGCTCGGGTTCCTCGCGCAGAGCTCGACGCGCGGCTACGCGACCGCCGGCTCGTTCGTGCGCTTCTTGTTCGATCGCTACGGCGCGGCCAAGCTGCGCGCGCTGTACCGCAGCGGCAACGACTTCGCCGGCGTCTACGACAAGCCGCTGTCGGAGCTCGCGCACGAGTGGCGCGACGTGATCGCGCAGATCACGCTGCCGAGCGATGTCATCGAGGGCACGCGCGAGCGGTTCCGCGTCAAGAGCGTGTTCCAGCGGCCCTGCCCGCACGCGGTCGCCGCGCGCCGCGAGGCGGCCGAGGACGCCGCCGCGTTCGGCGATCGCGAGCACGCGATCCAGCTGATGCGCGCGGTGTGCTCCGACGCGCCCGACGAGCCGGCGTACCGGCTCGCGCTCGCCGACTATCTCTACATCGACGGCGGCGCGGAGCGCGGCGAGGCGATCACGCTGTGGAGCGCGCTCGCCGCCGATCCCGAGCACGTGACGTCGAGCGTGCGCGCGTGGGCGCTCGAGCGGCTGGCGCTCGCGGCCGCGGCGCGCGGCGACGTGTCGATCGTCAAGCAGCTGATCGACCAGGCCGCCGCGCTGCCGCTCGAGGGCTCGCAGCGGCGCAAGGTCGAGGCGGAGCTCTACACGCTCGACCACGAGGGCCCGGCGGCGCCGGCGCTCTACGGCTACTTCTTCGCGCCGGCCGGCACGTTCAAGGAGCCGCAGTGGGCCGAGCTCGCGGTGCTCGGCGAGCCGCATCTGGGGTTCGCGCACTACCTGCTCGGGCTGCAGCGATTCAGCGCCGGCAACTACACCGACGCGACGGCCGAGCTGACGCGCGCGATCCACGACGGCCTGCCGAACCTCCACTTCGTCGAGTTCGCGTCGCGGCAGCTCGCGATCGCCGGCTACCGCACGCACGATCGGCTCGCGGTGACGCTCGCGATCGCGTCGCTCGAGGCGCCCGGGATGTCGGAGGTCGACCGCCTGCTCGCCGAGGACTGGTCGCACCGCCTCGCGTTCGACGCCAGCGGGCACTTATAGAAGCGCTTCTACATGCCCGAGAGGAACAGCCAGCGGTGGCCGTCCCACTCGAGCGCGAGCTGGTTCTGGTCGCGCTTGTCGGGCCGCATCGGCTTGCCGAGCGCGTTCGTGATCGTGAACGACGCGTCGATCAGCACGTCGACCCACGCCCGGCAGCCGGCCTGCAGATCGCCGGTGCAGCTCTGCTTCACGTTGACGTAGCGCATCGAGTAGCGAATGTCGGTCGCCTTCGGAAGCCGCGTCATCAGCACGTTGCGCAGGCCCTCGTAGCCGTAGTCGTCGCTGCCCGACGGCGTCCCGGAGTCCTCCCAGTACTGCTTGTGCGCCATCAGCATGAGCGCGTCGACGTCGCCGCGCTCGACCGCGAGGCGGTACTGCTCGCACGCCTCGAGCACGCTCTTGTTGGAATCGGAGTACGGGATCTTGGTCCCGGGCACGTAGTGCACCTCGGCGGCGCACGCGGCGAGCGTCAACAGCAGGCAGAGCGATCGATTCATGAGCTCGCGACCACGCATTGCAGACGGTGTTCCAGCGGCGACACGCTACAACGCCGCGATAAGTTGGCCAAGCGCCTCACCTCGCCAAGCCTCACAGCGCGCCAGAAAGGCACGGAAGTCCTTGTCGGGGTTGTCGACCCTTGCCAAATAGACATCGGTGATGCGCGTGATCGTGAACCGCGCGGCGGCGGCGCGGAGCTCGACCGGCAGCGCGTCGCGATCGTCAGCCGGCAGCGGGCGCACGCGCTGGTAGCCGGCGACCAGCGCGGCCGCGAGCTCGATGCGCGGGCGGCCGGTCCAGCACCAGTCGTTGATGCAGACCGCGAGGTCGTACACGAGGCTGCCGCCGGAGGCTTGCTCGAAGTCGAGGATCGCCGAGATCTGCTCGCCGTCCCACAGCACGTTGTCGCGGAACAGATCGCCGTGGATCATCCCCTGCGTCGCGAGCTGGCGGGTCGCGGCGGCGGCGCGCGCGGCGGCGAGCTCCTCGCGCAGGATCGCGAGCGCGGGCGCGAGCACGGGATCGGCCCTTCCCGAGATCTTGTGCAGGCGCGCGACGAGGTGATCGTGATCGTAGATGCTGCCGCGCCGCCACGACGCGGGCAGCTCGAGCCCGGCGCGGTGCAGCTGCG
This sequence comes from Acidobacteriota bacterium, assembly GCA_050257515.1. Taxonomy (GTDB): domain Bacteria; phylum Myxococcota_A; class Polyangia; order Haliangiales; family Haliangiaceae; genus JABFXX01. The sequence goes on from JBLMXA010000831.1 coordinate 5,528, forward strand.
CGAGCGCGCCGCCGAACGTCGCCGCGCGCTCGGGCGTGATCTCGGCGGCGGCGAGGTGGCGGCCCGCGCGCCAGGCAAACGCGCTCACCCACTTCGTCGTCGGCCCGGGCAGCGGCGCGTACGGCCGGCCGTCGCGCGCGACCAGCGGCGCCGGCGTCGCGACGCCGCGCTCGGCCAGCGCGGCGACGAGCCGCGCCTCCCACGCGACGTCGGCCTCGGCCTTGCCCTCGTTGACGCGCACGAACGTGCGTCCGTGCTCGGTGTCGACGTCGAAGTTCGAGTTGATCGTGCCCGCGGCGATCGCGCGCACCGAGCGCACCTCGCCGAGCCCGAACGCAACGGCGAGCGCGCGCAGCTCGTGATCGGCGAGCACCGTGAACGTGGCCACCGGCGCCGAAGCTAGCAGAGATCGGTTACCGTGGTGGTGTGGACGCGGACGCGCGCGCGCACCTCGTGGAACGTCACCTCGACGTCGCCCGGCGTGCCGCGCTGATCATCCACCCGCGCGTGCGCGAGCACGTCGAGCTCGACGAGCTGATCGCGCTCGGCAACGCCGGGCTCGCCGAGGCGGCGCAGCGCTTCGATCCCGATCGCGGCGTCGCGTTCGCGACGTTCGCGTGGTACCGCGTGCAGGGCGCGATCATCGACGGGCTGCGGAGCTCGACGAACCTGCCTCGCCGCGTGTGGGCGCAGATCGTCGCACTACGCGCCGCGAACGAGTACCTCGAGCAGCGCGCCGAGCGCGAGGTCGGTGCGCGCAAGACCGCCGCGCCGGAAGCCAGGCCCGCGGACGCGCTCGCGAGCATCGCGAGCGCGCTGTCCGCGATCCGGACGATGTACGTGACCTCGCTCGAGACGCTCCAGGAGAAGGGCTTCGACACGCCCGACGACACGCCGCCCGGCGAGGAGCGCGTCGACGGCGGCCGGCTCGCGCGCAGGCTCCGGATCGCGCTGCGCAAGCTCCCCGACAAGGAGCGCGCGCTCGTCACCAAGCACTACTGGGAAGGCAAGAACCTGCTCGAGGCGGGGGCCGAGCTCGGGATCTCGAAGTCTTGGGCGAGCCGCCTGCACGCTCAGGCAATGGATCGGTTGCGCGTGCTCGTCGAAGACACCGGGTGATCCGGTCGGGGTGTGGTGTGCGTACCTACATCGATTCGCATGCCGCCGTCCGTTACAATTAATACTCGAGTGGCCGAACCGAAAACCTCAGGGGGAGGTGGGCCGGATGGATCTGATCGCGAGCAAGCGGTCACGACGCCGACGACGTCCAAACCACCGAGCCCGCCGCCAACACCGCGGCTGACGAAGCAGATGCCGTCGATGCCGGGGCCGAAGCTTCCGGCCGTGCCGCGGCCCGCGCCGCCGAAGCCCGCACCCGGCGCGGTCGCGAAGAAGCCGACCGGTCCCGTTCCTCTCGCGAGCAAGCCGCCGACCGGACCGAATCCGCTCGCCGCCGCGGCGAAGCCGTCGGTGCTGCCGCCCGACGACGACGAGCTCGATCTCGCGCTCGATCGCCTGATGGACATGGGCGCGCCGCCGGCGGCACCCGCGAAGGTGCCCGAGGCGACCAAGCCGCCGCGCGAGCCGCAGGCGGTGCCGATCATCGTGACGACGGCGGCCGCCGCACCGGTCGAGGCGCCGCGCGCGACGCCACAGATGGGCTCGGTCGAGCCCGCGCCGGCGCCTCCCGACACGCATGCGATGCCGCGGCCGACGCCGACGTCGATGGGCGCGTGGCCGGCGCCATCGCCGCAGCGCGCGAAGAACCCGAGCATGACGTCGGTCCTGCCGTCGGACAGCCCGCCCGCGATCCCGAACGAGACGCCGGCCTCGAAGTCGAGCAGCACGAGCTCGTCGAAGGCGTCGAGCTCGAGCTCGGTCAGCCGCCGCCCGAAGGGGATCCCGCGCCAGCCGCTCACGATCGGCGACAACACGCAGATCGATCGGTTCGGGCTGATCCGCGAGATCGCGCGCGGCGGCATGGGCCAGGTGTTCCTCGCGCGCGACACCAAGCTCGGCCGCAAGGTCGCGATCAAGTTCCTGCTCCACGACGATCCGGCGTTCGCGCAGCGGTTCCTCGTCGAGGCGCGCGCGACCGCGCGCGTGTCGCACGAGAACATCGTCGCGATCTACGAGGTCGGCGAGTACGAGGGCCTGCCGTACATGGTCCTCGAGTACCTCGAGGGCAAGACGCTGTCGCAGGTGCTCGAGGGCAAGCCCGGCCCGAAGCAGTTCACCGAGATCATGCTCGCCGTCGCGCGCGGCCTCGAGCGCGCGCACGAGCACGGCATCGTCCATCGCGATCTCAAGCCGTCGAACATCTTCGTCACCGACCGCGGCCAGGTGAAGGTGCTCGACTTCGGCGTCGCGCGGATGTTCGACCAGCCGGTTGACGCGATGGAGACGATCCAGCAGGCGCACAAGAACCCGCGTCCCGACCAGGGCCCCGAGAGCACCTACGTCACGTTCACCGGCGGCGGCACGATGGTCGGCACGCTGCCGTACATGTCGCCCGAGCAGTGGGGCGCCGACACCGTCGATCATCAGTCCGATCTGTGGGCGCTCGGCATCATGTACTGGCGAGCGCTGACCGGCGTGCACCCCGCCGGCACGATGAACCCCGACAAGCTCAAGGCGCGGCTCACCGATCTCGACTCGCCGCTGCCGAGCATCGGCTCGCGCGATCCGTCGCTGCCGAGGGAGCTCGTCGAGATCGTCGACAAGGCGCTGCGCAAGCGGAAGAGCGAGCGCTACCAGAACGCCGGCGAGATGCTCCGCGACATGCAGGCGTTCCTCGCGCCGACCGCGCAGCGGATCGACGCGGACACCTGCCCGTATCGCGGCCTCGCGGCGTTCGGCGAGAGCGACGCGAAGTACTTCTTCGGGCGCTCGAACGAGATCCGCACGGCGGTGTCGCAGCTCGAGACGTGGCCGCTGCTCGCCGTGATCGGCCCGTCGGGCGTCGGCAAGTCGTCGTTCGTGCACGCCGGCCTCGTGCCCGCGGTGCGGTCGACCGGCGGCAACTGGAACATCCGCGTGCTGCGCCCCGGCCGCGAACCGCTGAAGAGCCTCGCGAACACGCTCGACGACGCGATCGACACCGGCCAGGTGCTGCACGACGTGATCGATTACATGAAGGGCGCGCCGGGCTATTACGGCGAGCTGCTCCGCAGCGCCGCGATGCGCCGCAAGCACAAGGTGCTGATCGTCGTCGACCAGCTCGAGGAGCTGTTCACGCTCTCGGACGACGACGAGATCCGCAAGCTGTTCCTCGCCGCGCTGCTCGCCGCCGCCGACGATCCGACGTCGCCGGTGCGCGTCGTGCTGTCGATGCGCGCCGACTTCCTCGACCGGCTCGCCGGCCACAAGCAGTTCCTCGCCGAGCTGTCGCGCGGGCTGTTCTTCCTGTCGGCGCCCGACCAGGACAACCTGCGCGAGACGCTCGTGCGTCCCGCCGAGCTCGCCGGCTACACGTTCGAGGACGACTGGCTCGTCGAGGACATGATGCAGGCGGCGACCAGCAAGGGCGCGCTGCCGCTGCTGCAGTTCGCCGCGACGCGGCTGTGGGACGGCCGCGACCGCGGGCGGCGCATGCTGACGATCGGCGCGTACAACGCGATGGGCGGCGTCGGCGGCGCGTTCGCGCGCCACGCCGACGAGGTCGCGGCCGCGGTGCCGTCGCAGAGCAAGAACCTGCTGCGCGCGATCATGACGCGCCTCGTGACGGCCGAGGGCACGCGCGCCGTCGTCGATCACGACGAGCTGCTATCGCTCGGCGGCGATCGCAAGGAGATCGAGCGCGTGCTCGACCACCTGGTGCGCTCGCGCCTCGTGCTCGTCCACACCGATCCGGCACAGGGCTCGACGGTCGAGATCGTCCACGAGGTGCTGATCTCGGAGTGGCCGATGCTCGCCCGCTGGCTCGAGGACAGCCAGGCGCTGCGCGGCTTCATGACCGAGCTGCGCACCGCGGTGAAGCAGTGGGTCGCGCGCGGCAAGGCGAACGACCTGGTGTGGCGCGGCGCGACGGCGCAGGAGGCGCTCGCGCTCGTCGGCCGCCACGTCATCGATCTGTCGAGCGCCGAGAAGGAGTTCCTCGCCGAGGTCAAGGCGCAGCTGTCGCGCGCGCGCCGCCGCAAGGCGGCCCTCGTGTCGGCGGTGATCGTCGTGCTGCTGCTCGTGATCGGCGGCGGCGCGTTCTTCACGATCCAGCTGCAGCAGGCCAACCAGGCCGCGCAGGACAAGGCGGCCGAGGCCGAGAAGGCGACCAAGCAGGTGCAGGCGCAGCTCGACCAGGTGCGCGCCGCCGAGGCCGCGCGCGAGAAGGCCGAGGCCGAGCAGAAGGCCGCCGACGAGCGCAAGCGCGCCGCCGAGGCGGTCGCGAGCCAGGCGACCCAGAAGCTCGGCCAGTCGCAGGAAGATCTGCAGAAGGCGTACGACTCGCTCAAGCACGAGAAGGAGGTCGCCGACCAGGAGAAGCTGGTCGCGATCGAGAACGCGAGGAAGGCCGCGGCCGCCGCGGGCGCCGAGAAGAAGGCCAACGAAGAGGTGAAGGCCGCGAGCAAGCAGCTCCAGGTGATGCTCGCCAGGGAGCAGGAACGCGTGAAACAGCTCGAGGCCGAGAAGGCCAAGATCGCGACGGGAGGTCTCAAATGAGCGATGCGATCGACCGAGGGAAGCGCATCATCGCGATCGCGACCGTGCTCGTTACGGCCACCGCGAGCGCGGCACCCAGGCGGAGGCCGCCGCCGAAGAAGCCGGCGCCCGCGGCGGCGCCCGCCGAGCCCGCTCCTCCCACGCCGCCGCCGCCGCCGCCCGCGCCGGTCGGGCCGCCCAAGCCGTGGGCCGTCGGCGTGCCGCAGGACGTGCAGGACAAGGCGACCGCGCTGTACGAGGAAGCGAACCAGCTGTTCGCGCAGCAGGCGCACGCGCCGGCGCTCGAGAAGTACAAGCAGGCGCTCGCGCTGTGGGACCACCCGCTGATCCGCTTCAACATGGCGGTCACCGAGATCCGCCTCGATCGCATCCTCGAGGCGGCTGACGATCTCGACAGGGCGCTGCGCTTCGGCGACGAGCCGTTCAAGCAGAAGTCCGACACGCTGTACCAGCAGGCGCTCGACTACCAGTCGCTCGTGAAGGGCCGCGTCGGCTTCGTCGAGGCGAGCTGCGACCAGGTGGGCGCGCACGTGTTCCTCGACGGCAAGCCGTGGTTCGACGCGCCGGGCAAGAAGAAGGTGCGCGTGCTCGCCGGCGAGCACGCGGTCACCGGCGAGAAGGACAAGTTCCTGACCCGGACCCAGAAGGTCGTCGTGTCGGGCGGCAAGACCGCGAGCGAGGACATCAAGCTGCTGCCGCTCGACACCGCGGTCGTGCTCAAGTACCGCTACCGGCGCTGGATCCCGTGGACCGTGACCGGCCTCGGCGTCGCGCTCGCGGCCGGCGGCGTCGGCGTGTGGTTCCTCGGCAAGAGCGAGATGAACCAGTTCCAGGCCGATTACACCGTGCAGTGCGCGAACGGCTGCGAGCCCGGGCTCACCGATCCGGCGCACCGCTCGCTCGCGAACGAGCGCGACAGCGCCGAGCTGAAGGGCAAGATCGGCATCGGCATGGCGGGCGCGGGCGGCGCGGTGATGGTCACCGGCATCGTGCTCGCGATCATGAACCGCGGCGAGCGCGTGCTGCCGAACCTCGAGGTCGGGCCCCGGGCGGGCGGCGGCCTCGCGTCGATCGGCTGGCGCTTCTAGCGCGAGGCTGCGTGCGCGCGCTCGGTCTCGCCGTGCTCGCCGCGTGCGGCGGCGCGCACCTCGGCGGCAGCGTCGTCGACGCGCCGGCGTGCACGGGCGGCGACGCCCACGCGACCGACGGCACCACGTGCTTCGTGCTGTTCTCGGCGCCGAAGACGTGGGTCGCCGCGAAGGCCGCGTGCGAGGCGCTGCCCGGCACGTCGTTCGCCAAGATCACGAGCGCGGCGCAGAACACGCTCGTCGCCGATCTCGCGAAGGGTCACGACACGTTCCTCGGCGGCACCGACGCGGCGATGGAGGGCACGTGGCTGTGGACCGACGGCGCGCCGTTCACCTACACGAACTGGCGCGCCGGCGAGCCGAGCAACGGCGGCACGGGCGGCACCTACGTCGAGAACTGCCTCGTGATCGAGGGCAGCAAGACGCCCGACGACACCTGGGACGACCGGCCGTGCGATCCGTCGCAGGTCGCGACCAGCGGCTCGTTCCCGTACGTGTGCGCGTACTGACGAGCTACTTGTTGATCACGCGGTCGGTCGTCAGCTTCAGCAGCAGCGTGTAGCCGGCGTTCGCCTTGCAGTGGTCCAGCGTGTCGGCCATGCCGTTGCGCGTGCACGACGTGACCACGTGCGACGAGTTCGCGGTGAAGTGGTAGGTCGCGCCGTCGCGCGAGGTGTCGGGCTGCGTCGCCTTGACCTGCGTCGAGAACAGCACCGTGCAGCCGCTGACCATGAGATCGAGCAGCGTGTTCGCGGTGGAGTATTTCTGCGAGCAGGACGTGATCCCGGAGCCGACCAGCACCGACGGCACCGCCACGCCGGCGAGGGACGCCGCCGTCTCGTTGCCGCACAGCTCGCCCGCGCTCGTCGTCGCGAAGCTCGTGAGCAGCGGATCGAGATGCTCGCTGGCCAGGTGGCCCGGCGACATGCCGCTCGACGACACCGTCGGCGTGTTGCTCGTGCCGACCGTCAGCTGCAGCCTCGCGCCGAACATGTCCATCGGCACGAGCACGCCCGCGAAGTTCAGCGTCAGCGTGATCTCCTGGGGGCCGGCATCGAGCAGGCCACCGGCGATCGCGCCCGGCATCTGGGTCTTCGCCGTACGGGTCGCGTCGATCGTCGACGGATCGGTCGTGTACCACCAGTCGAGGTCGCTGCTTCCCGAGTACGTGGTCGCCCCCGATTGCGGCGTGCCGTTGAGCACGCCGACCTCGATCGAGGTGTCGTTCTGGCCCGACAGGTCGTCGAGGCTCAGCATGTCGAACTCGATCGTGATCGAGCCGTCCGCGACGCCGGTGTTGACCGCGTCCTTGATCTGGGTCTGTGCGGCACTGCCGACGATCGCGCCGCCGAGCGCGTTCTTCGTGCAGAACGTGTCGGTCGTGCTCGGCGGAAGCGCGATCGCGACGCTGTTCGATCGATGGACCTGCTCGAACCGGCAGCTCGCGTCGCAGCCGTCGAGGTTCGTCGTGTTGCCGTCGTCGCACTGCTCGCCCGATTCGCGCGTGCCGTCGCCGCACGTCGCGGTGGAAGACACGCACGAGCCGTTCTTGCACACGTAGCCCGCGACCATGCCGCACGCCATGTTGTTCTTCGACGTGTCCGCAACCGCCTGGCAGGTGTGAGAGGCCGTGCACGTCCACATCTGGCAGTCCGGCGCCGCGCCGCAGTCGGCCGCGGCGTTCGAGCACACGTAGGTGCAGCTGGACGTGCAGCCGTCGCCGGGCATGCCGTTGAGCGCGCCGTCGTCGCACTGCTCCGTGCCCTCGATGAAGCCGTCGCCGCACATCGGCGCGACGCACATGCCGTTGACGCAGATGTTGCTGCCGCCGCAGCTCGTGCCGTTCATCTCGAACACGCCCATGCTGCACGCCTGACCCGTCTGGCCGGCGACGGTCACGGCGCCGCACGTCTCGTTGCCGTTGCACGGGTTGTTGTCGTTGCACGAGTCGGGGTTGATCGTGCACGAGAACTTGCAGTCGGCCTCGCACCCGGTGTTCGGACCGTTGTTCGAGCCGAAGTCGCACTCCTCGTTCGCCTCGACGATGCCGTTGCCGCACGTCGCCGAGATGCACTCGCCGTTCGAGCACACGAGGTTCGAGCCGCAGCTCTGGCCGTCCTGTGTGGTGTCGGGAACGGACATGCACACGTGCGAGCTCGAGCACGTCTGCACCTGGCACGCGGTCGCCGCCGGGCAGTCCGCGGTCGGATCGTTGCACGCGAACGTGCAGCTCGCGCTGCAACCGTCTCCCGGCGTGCCGTTCGCGGGACCGTCGTCGCAGTCCTCTCCGGGATCGACGGCACCGTTGCCACACAGGTTCGCGTCGTTCGACGCCTTCTTGCCGCCGCCGCACGCGGCGAGCGACACGGCGAGCACGATGATCGCGGAGCGCATCGTGTCCAGGATACCCCCACACCGTCGGTGAGACGCCAGATGCCGGGTGTGGGCGCGCGGCTCACATGCGGTCGAGCTCGACCACAAGTCCGGTGCATGCGTCGGCCAGCTGCAGCGACGCCGACCCGACGACCGCGATCCCGGTCAGGCAGCTCGTGACATCGCTCGGGAAGCTCGTGCGCGGGGGCAAGCCATAGATCGTCGAGACCGGCCCGGAGCCATCGACGATCCCGAGGTCGCTCGCCGCGAGCAGCCGCACCGCCGTGCGCGAGGTCACGAACAGGTTGCCGAAGTCGTCACAGGCGACGCCGCGCGGCCCGTCGACCGGGAACGTGCGAGCCGGTGCGCCCTCGCCGGACGACGCGGGGACACCGTCGCCGAGCACGGTCGAGATCACGCCGTCGCCGCCGACGCGGCGCACGCGGTTGTTGCCGGTGTCCGCGATGAACAGATCGCCGTTCGCGCAGCGCACCATCGTGGTCGGCTGGTAGAGCTGCGCCGCCGCCGCCGGACCGCCGTCGCCGGCGAACCCGAGCGCGTGACCGGCGTTGACCACCGTCGTCACGGTCTGGGTCGCGAGATCGAGCACGCGGATCGCGTGGTTGCCGGTATCCGCGATGTACAGCCGGCGCGCGGCGGCGTCGAGGTACAGGCCGGTCGGCGCGTCGAACCGAGCGGTCGCGGCGGGCCCGTCGGCAAACCCGGCCGCGCCGGTGGTGTTCGCGAGCGTCGCGATCGTCCAGGTCTCGGGCCGCGCGGGATCGAGCTCGGTGATCGCGTGCAGCCGGTTGTTCGAGGTCTCGGTGATGTAGATGACGCCTGCCGCCGGATCGAGCGCGACGCCGCCGATCGTGCCGAACGCGTCGGTGCGGAACCTCGCGAGCGAGCCAGTCGGGCTGCTCTGGGGATAGCGACCGGCGACGGTGATCACGCTGCCGCCCCGGATCGCCTCGAGCGCGCCCGACGTGCCGCCCGCCGCGAGCGTCATCGTCGCGCCCGGCGCGAACGCGATCGCTTGCGGATCGACGAGCCGCGCGTGCGCGACCGGGCCGCCACCCTCCGGATCGACGTTGCCGGCGATCGTCGTGATGATCCCCGTCGCGGGCTCGACGCGGCGGATCCGCTGGTTGTTGGTGTCGGCGATCGTGATGCGGCCGGTCAGATCGACCGCGACGCCGATCGGACCGGAGAGCTTCGCGCTCGTCGCTGCCGCCGCGTCGCCGTCGTCGCCGGCGACGCCGCAGCCGGCGACCGTCGAGACGGTGCCGTCGACCTCGATCCGGCGCACGCGCTGGTTGGCGCCATCGACGAACACCACGCGGCCCTGCGGGTCGGTCGTGACGCCGTATGGCGAGGCCAGCTGCGTCTGCAGCGCGGCCATCCCGTCGCCGTTGTAGCCCGGCGTGCCGGTCCCCACGATCGTGGCGATCGTGCCGTTGGTCTCGATCCGGCGCACGCGCTGGTTGGCGGTGTCTCCGAACAGCACGCGATCCTGAGCGTCGACCGCGACCTCGTACGGGTACGTGATCTGCGCCGAGGTCGCCGCGATGCCGTCGCCGTTGTAGCCGAACGTGCCGTTGCCCGCGATCGTCACGATCGTCCCGTCGAGCTCGATGCGCCGGATCCGCAGGTTGTAGGTGTCCGCGATGATCACGCGGCCGAGCGAGTCGACCGCGACGCCATTCGGCTTCTGCAGGCTCGCGGACACCGCCGGACCGCCGTCGCCGGCGAACGCCGGCGTGCCGTCGCCGGCGATCGTCGTGATCGTACCGTCGAGGCCGACGCGCCGGATTCGATCGTTGTAGGTGTCGGCGATCAGGATCCGACCGGTGCTGTCGACGAACACGCCGTCCGGGCTCGCGAGCTCGGCGCTGGTCGCCGGGCCGCCGTCACCCGCGAAGCCGGCGATGCCGTTCCCCGCGACGGTCGTGATCGTGCCGTCGAGCTCGACGCGCCGGATCCGGTGATCGAACGTGTCGGCGATGTACACGCGCCCGAGCTGATCGACCGCAACGTCGAACGGATTGGCGACCTGGGCGCTCGTCGCCGCGCCGCCGTCGCCGCCGAGCCCGAACCCGCCAGTACCGGCGACCGTCGCGATCGTGCCGGTGGTGTCGACCCGGCGCACGCGCTCGTTGAAGGTGTCGGCGATGACGATCCTCGCCTGCGCGTCGACGGCGACGCCGAACGGGCTCGCGAACGTCGCGGCGAGCGCCGGGCCACCGTCGCCGCCATAGCCGAGCGCGCCGGAGCCCGCGACCGTGGTGATCGTGTGGTCGAGCTCGATGCGGCGGATCCGGTTGTTGACGACGTCGGCGATGTACAGCCGGCCGGCACCATCGAACGCCAGGCCGACGGGGAACTGCAGCTCGGCCTGCGTCGCCGGGCCGCCGTCTCCGAAGTAGGAGGGCGTGCCGTCGCCTGCGATCGTGTCGATCGTGCCGTCCGACTCGACGCGGCGGATGCGGTGGTCGAACGTGTCGGCGATCACGACGCGCCCGAGCTCGTCGACGGCAACGCCGTACGGGTTGTCGACCTCGGCGAGCGTCGCGTCGAGGCCGTCGCCGGCGTAGTTCGCGGTGCCATCGCCGGTGATCGTCGTGATCGTGCCGTCGATATCGATCCGGCGGATGCGGTTGTTGTCGGTGTCGGCGACGAACACGCGGCCGAGGCCGTCGACCGCGACCGCCTGCGGGTTCGCGAGCTGCGCGAGGATCGCGGGCCCGCCGTCGCCGCCGAAGGCCACGACGCCGGTGCCGGCGAGCGTCGAGATCGTGCCGTCGATCGCGATCACGCGGATGCGCGCGTTGCCGCTGTCGGCGACGAACACGCGGCCGAGGCCGTCGACCGCGACGCCGGCCGGCAGCTCGAGCTCGGCGCTCGTCGCGGGACCGCCGTCGCCGGAGAACCCTGCCGTGCCGGTGCCGGCGATCGTGGTCACGCTGCCGTCGAGCTCGACGCGCAGCACGCGGTTGTTCTTGCTGTCGGCGATGAAGATGCGCCCGCTGCCGTCGACCGCGATGCCGCCGGGATCGGCGAGCGACGAGCCGGTCGCCGGGATCGCCGAGCCGACCGCGACCGACACGTTCCACTGCGTGAGCCGGCACGCATCGCAGCCGTCGGCCGGGTTGTGGTTGCCGTCGTCGCACTGCTCGTTCGCGTCGAGCGCGCCATCGCCGCACAGCTCGATCTTCTTGCAGTCGCCGCGGCAGCCGTCGCCCGACATCTGGTTGCCGTCGTCGCACGCCTCGCCGACGTCGAGCACGCCGTTGCCGCACAGACCGGTGCGGCACGCGCCGCCCTCGCACGTGCCGAGCCCGCCGTTGGCCGCGTGGCAGACCGCGCCGTCGATCTGGCCGTCGCACGCGCTGACGTCGGCCGGCGTCGCGCAGCCGCCGGGCGTGCACACGTTCCCGGCCGGGCACGACAGCTCGCCGCACGGCACCAGCTCCGAGTCGATGCAGCCGACCAGGCAGCACACGAGCGCGAGCGCAGCCCTCACCGCAGCCCATCGTAACACCTCGCGATTGTGGGTGAGCGCCGACACGGCCTTACATCGCTGCGCTACCGTCGACGATGTACGATCGAGAGCCGTGGGAGTGGACGAGAAGTCCGAGCAGCGGACCGTGGTCATGCCCGTGGGGCCGACCCGCAAGCCGGCCACGCAGGTCGACGCCACCGCGGTGCTCCCCGCGAACGCGAAGTTCGAGATCGCGCACAGCGACACGCGCGCCGACGGCGCGCGCAAGCAGCTCGACTTCTCCAAGCACCAGCAGATCGATCGCTTCGAGCTGATTCGCGAGCTCGCGCGCGGCGGCATGGGCCAGGTGTTCCTCGCGCGCGACACCAAGCTCGGCCGCAAGGTCGCCATCAAGTTCCTGCTCCACGACGACCCCGACTTCGCGCAGCGGTTCCTCGTCGAGGCCCGCGCCACCGCGCGCTGCACGCACGAGAACATCGTCACGATCTACGAGGTCGGCGAGCACGAGGGCCTGCCGTACATGGTGCTCGAGTACCTCGAGGGCAAGACGCTCTCGGAGGTGCTCGACGGGCACCCGACGCTCAAGCAGTTCACCGAGCTGATGGTGCCGGTCGTGCGTGCGCTCGAGCGCGCGCACGAGCACGGCATCGTCCACCGCGATCTGAAGCCGTCGAACATCTTCGTCACCGATCGCGGGCAGGTGAAGGTGCTCGACTTCGGCGTCGCGCGCGTGGTCGACAAGGCCGCGGCACTCACCGAGCAGCTCGCGACCGGGATCGATCCACGCGCGCTCGCGCTCGCAGCGGGGGACTCGTCGGTGACGTTCACCGGCAACGACTCGCTCGTCGGCACGCTGCCGTACATGTCGCCCGAGCAGTGGGGAGCCGGCGCGGTCGATCACCAGTCGGACGTGTGGGCGGTCGGCATCATGTTCTGGCGCGCGCTGACGAACGTGCACCCCGCGGGCTCGTTCTCGCCCGACAAGCTGCGCGCGCGGCTGCTCGATCTCGGCACGCCGCTGCCGAGCATCGCCGAGCGCGATCCGTCGTGCCCGAAGGAGCTCGCCGCGATCATCGATCGCTGCCTGCGCAAGAAGCGCAGCGAGCGCTACCAGACCGCGAGCGAGCTGCTCGGCGATCTGCAGCGCTACCTGTCGCCGGCGCTGCGCAGCGAGGACACGTGCCCGTATCGCGGTCTCGCCGCGTTCGGCGAGGGCGATGCGAAGTACTTCTTCGGCCGCGCCGCCGAGATCCGCACGGCGCTCGCCCAGCTCGAGACGTGGCCGCTGCTCGCCGTGATCGGCCCGTCGGGCGTCGGCAAGTCGTCGTTCGTGCACGCCGGTCTCGTGCCCGCGGTGCGCGCGTCGGGCGGCGACTGGAAGGTGCACGTGATCCGGCCCGGGCGCGTGCCGCTGCATCGGCTCGCCGGCGTGCTCGAGGACTCGCTCGGCACCGGCCAGACCGACACCGACCTGATCGCGCAGCTGCGCGACGCGCCCGGTGCGTTCGGCACGATCCTGCGCAAGGCCGCCGGCAAGCGCGTCGAGCGCGTGCTCGTGATCGTCGATCAGCTCGAGGAGCTGTTCACGCTGTGCGACTCCGACGCGATCCGCCGCACGTTCCTCGCCGCGCTGCTCGCCGCGGCCGACGATCCGACGTCGCCGGTGCGCGTCGTGCTGTCGATGCGCGCCGACTTCCTCGACCGGCTCGCCGGCCACGAGCAGTTCCTCGCGGAGCTGTCGCGCGGGCTGTTCTTCCTGACCGCGCCCGACCAGCAGAACCTGCGCGAGACGATCGTGCGGCCGGCCGAGCTCGCCGGCTACACGTTCGAGGACGCCTCGATCGTCGACGACATGCTGAAGGTCGCGACGAGCCGCGGCGCGCTGCCGCTGCTGTCGTTTGCCGCGGAGAAGCTGTGGGACGCGCGCGACCGCGAGCACGAGCAGCTGACGGTCGCCGCGTACAAGCAGATGGGCGGCGTCGGCGGCGCGTTCGCGCGCCACGCCGATCAGGTCGCGGCCGCGGTGCCGCCGCAGCGCCAGCTGCTGCTGCGCGCGATCATGACGAGGCTCGTCACGACCGAGGGCACGCGCGCGATCGTCGATCATCACGAGCTGGTGTCGCTCGGCGCGTCGGGCGAGGTCGAGGCGATCCTCGACCAGCTCGTGCGCGCGCGCCTCGTCAACGTGAACGTGGAGGGCGACACCGGCGCCACCGTCGAGATCGTGCACGAGATGCTGATCACCGAGTGGCCGATGCTCGCGCGCTGGCTCGAGGACAGCCAGGCGGTGCGCGGGTTCATGGCGGAGCTGCGCCAGGCGGCGCGTCAGTGGGCCGCGCGCGGCAAGCCGAGCGATCTCGTGTGGCGCGGCGCGACCGCGCAGGACGCGCTCGCCACGTCCGGCCGTCACGTGCTCGAGCTCTCCGGCCTCGAGCAGGAGTTCATGAAGGCGGTGCGTGCCGGCGTGTCGCGCGCGCGCACGCGCAACATGCTCGTGATCGGCGGCGTCATCGCGGCGCTGATCGCCGTGATCGCCGGCGGCTCGTTCGCGCTGCTGCGCATCCAGGATGCCGAGGAGAACGCGCAGCAGAAGGCGCAGGATGCCGAGCACGCGCGCGCGCAGGTGCAGCGCCAGCTCGACGAGGTGCGCGCCGCCGAGACCGCGCGCGAGAAGGCCGAGGCCGAGCGCCAGGCAGCGGCCGCGAAGGCGGTGCAGGCCGAGGGCGAGGTCACCCAGTCGCGCGAGGAGCTGCAGAAGAGCAACGAGGCGCTCAAGACGGCGCTCGACAGCGCGGAGGCGGAGAAGCGCGCGGCGCAGACGAGCGCCGAGACCGCGCGCAAGGCGACCGACGAGGCCGAGAAGGCCAAGCAGGTCGCCGAGAAGGCGAAGGCGACCGCCGAGCGGCTCTACAACGAGCAGCAGGCGCACGTGAAGGAGCTCGAGGCGCGCATGCGCGAGATCTACTCGGGCGACCTGATGAAGAAGAAATGATCCGCGAGCTCGTCCTCCTGCTCGTGCTCGCCGGCGTCGCGCACGCCGACGGCGACGATCCGTGGGCCGCCGGCGTCCCGCACGACCGCCAGGTGCAGGCGAACGCGCTGTTCGCCGAGGCCAACCAGCTGTTCGCGCAGCAGGCGCACGGGCCGGCGCTCGAGAAGTACCGCGCGGCGATCGCGCTGTGGGACCACCCGCTGATCCGCTTCAACATGGCGGTCACCGAGATCCGGCTCGATCACATCCTCGATGCGGACGACGATCTCGAGAAGGCGCTGCGCTTCGGCCAGGCGCCGTTCTCGCCCGAGCTGTACCGGCAGGCGCTCGACTACCGCGCGCTCGTGAAGAAGCAGATCGGCGTGCTCGACGCCAGCTGCACGCAGGGCGACGTCCGCGTCGTGCTCGATGGCAAGCCGTGGTTCACGTGCCCGGCGTCGCAGAAGACGCGCGTGCTCGCCGGCCAGCACACCCTCGTCGGCGAGCGCGCCGGCTACATGACGAGCTCGCGCCAGCTAGTGATCCTCGGCGGCAGCGCGCAGGCCGAGAACATCGCGCTCGTGCCGATCGAGACCGCGGTCAAGCTCGAGTACCCCTACCCCCGGCTGGTGCCGCTCGGCGTCGGCGGCGGCGGCGCGGCGGTCGCGCTCGCCGGGCTCGGCGTATGGTTCTGGGGGCGTAGCCAGATGGATCAGTTCCAGACCGACTTCGCGAACACGTGCCCCACCGGCTGCCTCGCGAACCTCTCCGATCACCCCGAGCTCGCCTCCGAGCGCGACGCCGCTCGCCTCAAGGGCAAGATCGCGGTCACGATGATGGTCGTCGGCAGCGCGGCCGCGATCGGCGGCGTCGTGATGGCCGTCCTCGATCGCCCGCACCGCGTGCTGCCCAACGTCGAGGTCGCGCCGACGCCCGGTGGCGCGGCGGCCATGTACTCGCGCAGCTTCTAGCTCACGCGGTCTTCGCGGTGTCCTGCGGCGCGAGCGTGCCGTGGGCCTGGTACTGGTCGAACAGGCGGCCCCAGCTCGTGGTCTCGCGCCACTGCTCGAACACGCGGCGATCGCGCAGCGGCCACCGGTAGTAGTCGTGATAGACCTCCGAGCCCATCACGAACAGGTTCACGAGCGGCGTGTGGAAGAACAGCTTCTGGATCCGCTTGAGCGGGCCGAACCACAGCACGTCGCCGACCATCGAGGCGCCGTTGTCGCCGACCGAGAAGCCCCACTTCTGATCGGCGAGCTCGACGTCGCCGGTGATCTCGATGTCCTGGCGCCGCGCGTGGCCGAGGCCCTGCTCGTCGGCGAGCCGCAGGTACTCGAGCGACATCGGATCGAAGCCCATCATCGACGCGGCGACCGCGTCGATCGCGACCTGATCCTCCGAGGCGAGCATGACGTCCTTGATCACCGGCCGCATCGTCCGCGGGCCCGGCCCGTCGCCAGCGGTGGTGCCGTCCATCACCGCGAACAGGCCGGCGTGGATCTCCTTCTGGATCGCGAGCAGGTCGACCAGCGTCGCGTGGATCCACGAGTGCGTGTAGTGGCGGTGCGTGGCGAGCAGCCCGCCGAACGCGTTCTTCATCGCGCCGGTCGTCGTCGTGTAGATGTGGCACTTCACCGTCGGCAGGTGGACGATGTTGGTGCCGTGGAACGCATCCGGGATCTGGATGCCCTCGGGAAAGATCTTGTCGAGGACGTTCATCTTCGCGCGCGGCCGGTACACCGACCACGTCATGTCCTCGGGCTTGAAGTTGTAGCGGACCGGCACGCCGTAGCGCTGGAAGATCGGGACGTAGCCGTTCAGATCCTCGCCCTTGAACGCGTCGGTGACGACCGTCTTGTTCTGCACGCACACGAGATCGTCGTAGCCGCGCGCGCGCAGGCTGCGCACCGTGCCCTCGAGCTGCCACGGCGTGGTGTTCGCGCCGGGGAACGGGAAGTGCCACGAGATGTTGTCCTTGAGGATCGTCTGCGCGCCCTGCTTCAGCGCGGTGTCGACGCCGCCGAGCGCGTACAGCCGATCGATGTCTTCGAGAACGCGATCGGGGTGGACGCGAAGGACGGCGACCTTGGAGCGAGCCATGCGCGGACCCTAGCACGCCGAAAACTTGCCGCGCAGATCCGCGAATGTGAGGCTGCACACGTGGGCGAGACCCTCTACAGCAGCAGCTATCAGCCGGACCCGCGCAGCGCGCTCGACGTCCTCGCGTTCGTGCTGACCCCGCTCGAGGCGTTCGCCACCGTCGACGATCCCGCCGAGCGCGAGGCCGTCGCCGAGCTGCTCGGCAACGCGAAGGCCGAGGCGGTGAAGCGCTGGTACTCGCTTCAGGGCAAGAAGCGCACGAACTAGATGCCGAGCGCCGTGTAGTTGAACTCCATCGCCTCGGTGTGGATCTCGACCTTGACGAGCTTGATCTCGTCGGTCGACGCGTCCGACTTCTCCGGCGTCACCGACACGATGTCGACGCCGGTGAACTGCAGCGTGAACAGCTCGCGATGCTGCTGGTCGTACGTCGTGATCGAGCCGTGGAGCTTGGACGCGTGAGCGATGTCGTTCTTGTGGTAGAGGCGATTGTTGTTCGTCAGGTGATCCGCGAACGCCTGCGCATCGGTCTCCGGCACGTAGAACGTGATGTTCGGGAAGTCGATCGGCGTAGGCGTCTTGACCGGCGCGAGCTGGCCACCCATGTGGTACTCGGCGATCTCCTGCTTGATCGTGAATGAATCGATCTTCGCGGTGCGCCGGCACTGCGCCTCGAAGCCCGACAGCTCGAACCGGAAGTTGCACGCGGTCCACAGCTTCTGCGGGTTGACCTTCGGCGCCTCGAGCTTGCTGCCGCTGCCCTTCTTGAAGTGGATGTCCTCGACCGCGAGGCTGACGTTCATGTAGGCGGCGTTCTTGTCCTGCCCCTCGAGCTTGGGGAAGGTGAGCTCCTTGATCATCGCCTCCTTGAACTCGCGGCGCGCGCGCTCCTTGTAGTAGAAGTCGGCGGCGATGATCGCGCCCGTCTTGCGATCGCTGTGGCCCCTGAAGAACTTCTTGATCCACTCCGCGAACGGCTTGGACATCGCCATGCCGACCTGGAGCTTGATGTCGTCGAACTTCGCCTTGCCGAGCTGGCGCCACTTCTCGTGGCCGCCGCCGTGCTGGTAGGTCATCACCTCGGTCTTGACGCCACCGCCATCGATCGAGCGGAAGACACCGACGGACTTGACGCCATCGAGCTCCAGCGCGAAGTGCGCTGCGGCGTAGGGGCGATGATCGGAGCTCATGCTGTGATTTTCGATTGTAGTACGGCGGGCGCAGCGGGCGCGCGCGGGTGCCGAGTTCCGACCATGCTACGGTACCGGGGCACGCCGGCTTCCTCGCGTCCGGCGAGCATCGCGTCATGGGAGATCCCAAGCCCCCCAGCGTAAGTACCCGACTTCCCGTGGCGTTCCCGCCGCGGTGGGGGTTCTTCAAGGGGCTCGTCACGGGAGCGGTCGTCGAGCTGCCGGCGATCGCCGGCGCGGTGTGGCTGCTCGCGCGGCTGGGCATCGGCAACCCCGACCTCCACTACCTCGCGCTGTTGCGGATGACCGCGGTGTTCGCCGGGCTCGCCGCGCTGCTCACCGCCGGCGGCGTCGGCCGGCTCGCCGCCCATGCCTCGGTCGGCCACGTCGATCGCCGCCACGCGATGTGGGTGGCCGCGCGCGCCCACGCCGCCGCCGGGGCTGGGCTCGTGATGATCGCCGCGATCCCGCACGGTCACCTGCCGCTGCAGCTGTGGAAGTGGCTCGCGTTCCCGGCCGCGGGCGCGCTCGTCGGCGCGGCGCTCGGTGCGCTGCTCGGCGTCGTGTGCGGCGGCACCGCGCCGATCGGCATCTCCGACGTCGTCGCGCTCGCGCGCACGCCGGGCGCGGCGCTGCGCCAGCTGCTCGACCCCGAGGATCTGGTCAAGCTCGGTGCGGC